>JANQEY010000221.1 GCA_028278125.1 bacterium
TAGGCGAACCACCAACGACCAGGGGCTATACGCCCAGTGTATTCGCACTGCTTCCAAAGCTCCTGGAACGTGCAGGTCGAAGCGAACGTGGTTCGATCACTGCCCTCTATACTGTTCTCGTTGAGGGTGACGATATGAACGAACCGGTGGCTGACCACGTGAGGTCTATCCTTGACGGTCATATCGTACTCTCACGTAAACTTGCGGCAGAGAATCATTACCCAGCGATCGATGTCCTGGAAAGTATCAGCAGGGTGATGCTCGATGTAGTCCCTGAAGAACTGAAGGAAGCTTCGAAACATGTACTCGCGGATATGGCTGTTTACAGGGAAAACGAAGACCTGATAAATATTGGTGCGTATAAAACCGGTTCCAATCCCAGGATTGACAGGGCAATAGATAAACGTCAGTTGATAGAAGAACATCTTGTTCAGGCTATCGAAGAGCAAAGCTCCATGGAAGAAAGCTGGAAACGTATCGTTGAACTGGCAGCCTAATCTTGGAATAATATGAAAACGTTCAGGTTTCGTTTACAACGAATTCTCGATACTAAGGTCAGCGAGGAACGCGAGAAAAAACGTGAGTTGGGAGAAGCTCAGAAACAACTTACCAGGGAGGAGGATATCCTCAGCGGGTATCACGAAGACCTGAAAACACACAAGGAACTGCATAGAAAAGTAGTAAAAAAGAGTCCAAAGGTTGCTGACCTGGTATTAAACGATCGCTGGCGACGTCAGCTTCAGGCAAAAATCAGGGTTCAGGGTGAAGTAGTCAAAAAAAGCCAGCTGAATGTGGAAGAAAAAAGAGCAGTTTTGATTGAAGTCAGTCGTGAAAAAAAGGTGCTTGAACGATTGCGTTCAAAACGGTTTGACGAACATAAAAAAGAAGAGTTGTCCGAAGAACAGAAAACATTTGATGAAGTAGGATCTCGTTCGCATCTGGTAAAATCGAAAAAATAGCTGCTTGTCAGCATATAGATAGAGATTCCACCGTGAGGTAATCATGGGAAAAAATAAATTGACGATGTATATCGGGATTTTCCTGGTCGTCTGGATTGTGATTTTTATCGCGGATTACATGTTTTTGAAATCGACGGTAGAATGGCCGGAAGAAGAACCCGAAGAAGAAATTGCGGTGATTGATGAAGAGGACAGGCTGGGATTGCTGAAAGACATCTCATATGTGCCCCCTGTCGAAGTCGAGGATACAATCCCTGACCTGGAACAGGTTCAGAAGGCTCAGATCCAGGCATTGGTTGACAGTCTAGTTAACCGTGAAACGGAACCTCTGCGCGATGAGATCGACCGTGCCCGAAAGGAGCTGAAAGAAACCCGGGAGCAGATTGATGAGCTTGAAGAACTTCTAAAAACGATCTCTTCCCAGGAGGACAGCATTGATGTAGCCCGCGCGCGGAGGTTGTCAAAAATGCTGGAGAGTATGAAACCTGACCAGGCTGCGAATATTCTGGCAAAACTCAGCAGCCCGGTTAATGTAGAATTACTGATGAGAATGCGTCAGAAGACAGCGGCGAAAATTCTTTCAGAACTTCCCCAGTCGAGGGCAGAAGAAATAGCCAGGCATTTATCCAGAGCATACGGAGATAACTCTTGAAACTGGGAGCAGGATTAGAGGGATTATTTAAGTTTTTACGGTTGACGGCAAGATCCGTCAGCTCGAAAAACAACAATCCAGCTGCGAATTCCGGGTTCAGCCAGGTACTTAAAAATGTATCCGGAAAATCGCAGCGTCCTGTTGCTCTCGTTAAAACCGATAGAGAGGTTTCGTTCCAGGGAATGAAATTTATCAATCATACCGGTGCAAATATTTCAATCGATAAACTGGTTTCAAACGGTAAAACACACGTCAAAGTTAATGAACAAAACAGGTGGGTGAGCAAGAAAATAAAAAACGATGATCCACTGCTAAAACAGGAATTGCGGTTAAGTGGAAACACCGGTGTAGTGACTGTAGTCCCGGATTTCCAGAAAATTGTTCGTAAGCATCTTAAAGATACACGACCCATTCGCCGTGATAAAATGAGAAACAGGCTGAATACCCCAATGCGCCCTGATGATTCTATTCTCAAGGGTTTTGATGGAAAACTGCTCAGCTCTTCATTATCGAGAGATGATTCCGTTTCGAGAGCAAGAACACTGGCTTCACTGGGAATGAAGATGGCCAGGATGACCGGTAATTCATCGATGGATCTGAAAGCAGTTGAAAACAGTCTGAATCTTCCACGAAGATGGACACGGCTTGGGAAA
Source organism: bacterium (assembly GCA_028278125.1). Next base: position 2,265 of record JANQEY010000221.1, read on the forward strand.
AGCACATTAACTCCTGAAGAACTTAAAGAGATGGAGATCCAGGCTAAAGAAGCGATGGATGAAGTAAAAAAGTCGCTGCCTCATCCTTTAAGCAGAAGAGTCAGGAGATTTGAACCGAAGAAACTTGCACGTGATTCCCTGGTTGCTGAACTGGAAAAAGATGTAAGTAAAGAACTGAATGGAAAACGTATAGAACTTTCTGAAAAAGATCTAAAAACTACCGGAAATACTCCTGCTAATGATTCGAGGGCGAGTCGAATCGCCGGAAGTATAAACGTGCTGAACAATCCTGTCGTCAAATCATCTCCAGGTAAGGAAAATCAGAGAAAACGAAACCTTTTGCAGGCATTACAGACTGCGAAAGAAAGTATTTCTAAGTCTTCGAAAAAAAATCAGGCAATCCAGGATGAATCTAAATCCTTCACCAGGAAAGTGAAAACTCAAGTAAAAAATAATCCAGCTAATCAAACGATAAACACTATACAAAATATCTCTGAGTCGCAACAACAGGGAGTTCATGGGCAATCAGCAGCAGTTGAGAGTGATTTATCCCAGGTATTGAATACCACGGCAAAGTTGGAAAATTCTCAGGATACAGGTTTAACCTCAGTTCAGAATAGAGAAACAGAATCTTCAGCTGGGAAAAGCCAGCAGAACATCCAGAATCTTAACGAAATCCTGGAAAAGATCAGGGGCAAAGCATTAGTTCTCAATGCCGGGAAAAGGACGACGCTTAATATTCGTCTCCAGCCACAGGAACTGGGTATACTGATGATAAGAATCCAGGAGAACGATGGTAAATACAGGTTAACACTCAAAACTGAGACAGTGGAAGCTGCACGCCAGGTTGAAAGTAATATCATCTCAATTCGTGAACAGCTACTTGCTACTGGCATAGATATTGAAAAGTATGAAGTTGAAACTGAATCTCCTCCCTCAAAGAATAACCGGGGTAACGGCTCAGAAAACAGAGAAGAGAGGTCAAGCCGGGAGCAAACCACCGGCAAAGAACAAAAAACGGATTCAGAAACGTTAAAAAAGACACTGCGCAGATTATCACTGGGTACCAACACGGTAGATTATATCGGTTAAATAAGCTGACATAGCCAGTAAAATACTATTTATCGGCAAGCATTGCCGTTAATCTGAAGTAAACTTTCGATCGGTGAATCAGCAGAATTCCGCTGATATATATATTATTAAAGTAATTATCTAACTTTATCAACTGGTTGTATCGACCAGAAGTCGATGGCATATGCTTTGCCCCAATATTCAATTGGTACTTGCAGTTTTTTGAAAGGTGTTATTGAGATTTTATTTTGCTTTGTTTAATGCCGATAAAATAGCTAAAGGTAAAAGGTCAATTATTTGTAATTTTAAAACTTGAGAAAATTTTGAAAGGAGGTGATGCGTTTGGATGACTTTCAACCGCTGACAAACCTGGTGGGAAGATTACCCACCTCATATTCTGATAATCCAACGGCACCCGGCGAGTTGGGGAAAAATGATTTTCTCCAGTTGCTTATGGTTCAGTTGGGTTACCAGGATCCAATGAATCCTATGGATGTGAACCAGATGTCTACCCAACTTGCCCAGTTTACTACAGTAGAGGAGCTGCAGAACCTGAATACCTCAACTGAACAGGCGCTTGAGGCCGACATCATCCTGGCACAATCCATAAACAACACGATGTCAACAACTTTGATCGGTAAAAACGTTAAAGCATTAGGTGGTGTTGTAAAACTCACCGATGGCGAAGCGAGTCCAATCGGATATGACCTGAATGAGGCGGCCAGTGAACTTAGTATCACAATTCGTGACTCAAGCGGAAATATCGTCAGGACATTTAGCGAGACCAACCTTCCGAAGGGTGAGGGAACAGTTACCTGGGATGGAAAGGATGACGACGGTAATGATGTTACAGACGGTTATTACACTGTTGGTCTTTCTTCCGTTGATTATCTGGGTAACCAGGTTGATACAACACCATACCTCATTGGCAAAGTAGAAGCTGTTCAGTATGGGGCATCAGGTGCGATACTGATAGTAAACGGTCAGGAAGTCGCGTTTGGTGATGTCATCGAAATCAGCGAGGCTGACAGCGATGAAAGCCTGCTGGATCTACTTGGTCTTTAATAGTAGGTACTGCAATGGAATGGACACTTAAAAACGTATCAGGAGCCGGGGGGATCCAGCCGATTCAGCCGGATCACTCGAAGGTTTCCGATACCGAAAAACCCCATCAAGGTGATAGTTTCCGTGAGGTTCTTGATAAGTCCGGAAAGAAGGCGGAAACACCTGACGTTCATATGTCCTCACACGCCGTTCAACGCTTAATGCAACGTGGAATTACACTTGATGCATCAGATCTTGGGAAAATCAGTGCCGGATTTGATCGAGCGGCTGCAAAGGGCGCCAAGGAATCATTGTTCCTGCTCAAAGACCTGGCATTAGTGGTAAGTGTTGAGAACAGGACAGTAATTACCGCCTTACATGGCGAAAACGCGAAGGAAAACGTATTCACAAACATTGACAGTGCGATACTGTTATAATTGTTAGGCATGCGCCATAGGCCGGACCTCATCGAGGAGGCCTGTTGAACCATTGACCGACTGAGATGGTTCACCCGAAAAAACGGAGAGGCGCTCACAGTTTTTCATATTTAAGGAGACTCCTCACATGATGCGGTCATTGATGAGTGGAGTATCTGGACTCCGTAATCACCAGACAAAACTTGATGTTATCGGCAATAATATTGCCAACATCAATACGATCGGTTTCAAGGGAAACCGTGTAACTTTCGCCGATCAGATTTCTCAATTGATCCGAGTTGGCAGGGGGACAAGAGAGAATTATGGGTCGGTTAATCCAATGTCGGTTGGACTGGGCATGAGTATTCAGTCAATTGATACTATCCAAAGCCAGGGAGCGCTTGAATCTACCGGTTTTGCCACTGACCTGGCAATCCAGGGTAAAGGATATTTTGTCATCCGCCATGGTGATGATTCATTCTACACCCGTGCCGGAAATTTCAGCCTTGACGAAAACGGCAAATTGATTACCGGGGATGGTGGATTTGTCCAGGGGTGGATTGCAGACAATCTTGGCAATATTACTACTGACAGTGCACTTGAGGATATGGAAATTCCACTCCAGATGAAAATCCCTGCCCATGCTACCGACAATGTAGTTTTTTACAGTAATCTTGATGCAACCGGAACTACGGCTGCTGCGAGGCTGACGGAACCCGGTAATTCAAATGTCACCAGCATAACAGGCACAGCTTCCGACGGTGTTGGCGGTACCCACAGTATTTCGATCACCGGCCAGCAGGCTACTAATTCAACAGGAACCGGTGCACTCACCGGAATGAACTTCAACGATACATTGGAATCACTGGGAGTTCTGGATACAGAAGGCTTTTCTGTAAGTGTTGATACAGGAACTGATGTACAGGAAAACTATATCATTTCAGGATTAACCCTTCAGTCTACTGTTGGTGAGCTGATTAACGCACTGAATGAACAGGTAAATGGTGTTCGTTTTGACCTGACTGAAGGTGGCAGTGTCCAGGTTACCAGGGAATACGCCGGTATCGGAACACAATATAATGTTCGTATCCAGGATACCGAAGACTCCGATCTTGCACAACGCATCTTCGGTGGCACTGAATTTGATGTAAATAACGGAACAGCTTCAACACTACAGGCGGTGGATACTTTCACCGATTCTTCAGGAAATCCCGCGGTTGCAACTGCCCTGGAATTTATTGCTGATCACACAAGCGGACTGATGACAGAGATCAGGGGTGTTGGCGGGAGCGGAGTTACCGTACTTTCAGGTGAAGGTTTCAGTGCTACTGACGGGTCACCATTGATTGTCAATACTGAAGACACATCTCATTCAACATCTATTACGATCTATGACCACCAGGGTGAGACCCATAACCTGTATATGACTTTTACCAAGACGTCGATGGCAAACACCTGGGTTTGGGAGGCTGATGTCTCGAGCCCCGCAACCGTAATCAGTGGTAGTACTGGACAGGTTTCGTTTAATAATGATGGATCGCTGGCAACGTTCTCATTCGACAATAACGCTACCGCGTTTCGATTCAGTCCAAGAGTGGGTACAGACGATGTTGCCGTCACTTTCGATCCGGGAATGGTTGGGACTTTCAGCGGACTTTCACAGACAGCCGCACCATTTACAACCGCGGCCATTAAGCAGAACGGGTATGGCCTGGGTGAACTGGAAAACGTTCTCATTGATGAAAACGGTTTAATCCTCGGTAACTTTACCAATGGAGTTGATCAAACCCTGGGCCAGGTTGTTGTGGCCGACTTTGCCAATAACCAGGGACTGGAACGTGCGGGGAATAATCTCTGGCGTGAAACAGTCGCCTCGGGTATCCCGATCATGGGTGAATCGAATGTTAATTTTAACAGTAAGGTTCAGGCAGGATACCTGGAAATGTCCAATGTAGACCTCGTAAAGGAATTCACCGAGATGATTACAGCACAACGTGGATTCCAGGCAAACGCGAGGGTTGTAACCGTTTCTGACCAGGTACTGACAGAAGCAACTCAATTGAAACGATAAAATTTAACTGTCTATAATCCCCGAGCCGGATAGATTCCGGTTCGGGGGCAAGTTCGGAGGCGAAATGATTCGTGTAACCCGGTTGGATGATACAGAACTTATGGTGAATAGTGACATGATCGAGTTCGTCGAGTCCACTCCGGACACGATTCTGACGCTGACGGATGGGAAAAAAGTGATTGTAAAACAATCACCAGAAGATATACTGGAGAAAATCATCGCATTCAGGAGACGTGTAATGGCACCACTTGATTCCGGTCAGGCTATTGATTCGGATACGGAGGGCTGACATGGATATAGCGACGCTGATAGGGATTATTGCAGCTTTTGCGTTAATTTTAATATCAATTTTCTCTGGCCAGGGTATAGCATTTTTCTTCAGTTTATCTTCGTTCTTTATTGTTTTCGGAGGTACAATAGGGGCAACCCTTGTAAATTTCCCCCTGGCAGATATCCTCTCTGTAATGAATGTTGCTAAAAACGCGTTTCTTCAGAAATCTGTTTCATTTATTGAAACGATAGAGTTGATGGTCAGGATTGCTGAAAAAGCCAGGCGTGAAGGTATTCTGGCAATCGAGAGGGAAGTGGAAGGACTCGACGACGATTTTATGAAGATTGGTGTTCAGTATGCAGTTGATGGTACAGAACCTGAAACCATTCGGGCGATCCTGGAATCAGAATTAGCTGGAATGGAGGATCGACATCGTCTTGGGAAAAAAATATTTGAAGTTCTAGGCACGTTCGCCCCTGCGTTTGGTATGATCGGAACGCTGATCGGTTTGATCCAGATGCTTGCAGCTCTGGATGATCCGTCAAAGATCGGTGCCGGTATGGCTACAGCACTAGTGACAACTCTTTACGGTTCCGTGGCGGCAAACATTGTATTTATCCCGATGGCGGGAAAGCTTGAACAACGCTCCCGGGAAGAGGTTAGACGTAAGGAATTGATAATCGAAGGAATTTTGTCAATCCAATCCGGCGATAATCCCAGGATTGTCCAGGAAAAACTGTTAACGTTCCTGCCACCGAAAGACCGGATACAGCAAGACCGGGGAGCAGCATAATAGAAAATAGGTTAACGAAAATTCTTATATTGAATGTATTATTATTTGTTAGGATGAGCTGAATATGGCAAGAAAGTCTTCAGAAGAATGTCCGCCTGCAGGTGCACCAGCATGGATGGTGACCTATGGCGATATGATGACTTTATTGCTGACTTTCTTTGTGTTAATCGTATCCTTCTCATCAATTGAACAGGTTAAGTTTAGAGCAGCAATACATAGTATCCAGGAAGGTTTGGGGATCTGGCCGGATAACGCCGGGATTCTCCTCGAGATTGATCTGGACCAGGCTAAAAAAGCCCAGGAGGCGCAGGAGGTAATTGAGGAGTTGACTGCAGCGATGCAGGAACTTGCGATGATAGAATCTGTTGAGATTTACAATACACCGTCTGGCTTGCGCGTTATAATCTCCGATCCTGTTCTTTACCAGAGCGGCCGTGCCGAGCTAAGCGCACGGTTCAAGAGCCTGCTTCTCAGTGTTGCTCAAACGATAAAATCGCGGTCTTTTGCGGAAGTAAGAATAGAGGGACATACAGATAATGTCCCGATTAATACACCAAAGTATCCAAGTAATTGGGAATTAAGCGCAGCACGTGCGCTGGCGGCGACAAAGTATCTTGCGTTTACGGGAGGAATACCCGCTGACAGGCTGAGTGCGATCGGGTATGGAGAGTATCGTCCTATTGAGCCGAATGATACACGAGAAGGACGTGCAAAAAATCGCCGTGTGGAAATTCACCTGGAATTCCCATCAGAATAGGGAAGTGTAGAAATGAACCAGGCAGATCAGATGCAACAGGGCGCTGAAGGGATTGAAGTCTCTGAAGGCGGTGGTGGGTATAAACCGGGCACATCCGGCGCGGTAAAAGCTGTAATTTTTGTCATTGTTATCGCGATCCAGTTTGTTGTGGCGCATTTAATCTTGAAAAATACAATTTTTTCAAAACCGCCGGCTCAGACAAAACCCGCCCAGACTGAAGAGATCCAGGCACCGGTAGGCGAAATATACCAGCTTAGCGGTATCATCGTTAATCCATCAGGATCGAGAGGCACAAGGCATTTGCTCGTGGATATCGGTATAGAATCACCTAATATGAAGGTGACCGGCGAACTGACCAACCTGGAACCGCAGTTGAGGGACAATTTAATCACATTCCTGACAGCACAAAAAATAGATGTGTTAACGGATATCCAGATGCGGGAGAAAATTCGCAACAAGGTAATGGATATCATCAATTATTACCTGACAGAAGGTCAGGTGGAACGTGTATATTTCATTCGTTATGTCTTTCAATAGATTTGAGGGAAGTATATGAATCGTATCCTTTCACAGGACGAGATAGATACACTACTAAGTACAGTATCGAAGGGTAAGGAGTACGAGACCTACGACGCCGAGTACCGCGAATCCAGTAAAACGGCTTCGTTGTATGATTTTAAGCATCCAGATCGAATCAGTAAGGAACAGATTCGAACGATGCGGACAATTCATGAAAACTTCGCCAGGTTATTTGCCACTTTCCTTTCGACTAATATGCGCGCCCTGGTGGATGTGAATGTTATCTCAATTGACCAGGTAACATATTCAGAGTATACAATGTCCCTCTCTATGCCATCGAGTTTATACCTTTTGAAATTACCTGAGCTTGAGGGCAAGGCCGTTGTAGAAATCAGTCCGCAATTTCTCCTGTTTGTAGTTGACCGGCTGTTAGGTGGGACGGGGGAGACCGAGCTTGAAGTACGTGAAATTACCTTAATAGAGCAGAACATAGTTCAAAGGATTGTCAATAACCTGATCTCTACCCTGAACGAGGTTTGGGCGCAAATTTATCCCCTGAATGCGGCTTTTGATTCTTTTGAGACAGATCCACAGTTTGTCCAGATAGCGAGATCTAGCGAAACAATAGCGATTATCTTCTTTGAGATAAAGGTCAGGGGTGCAGTATTCCCGATGAATATTGGATTTCCCTATTTCGTGCTTGAACCGATACTGCAAAAACTATCTACTCAGACATTTTTCGTAAATGTCAAGAAGGTGACCGAACAGGAAAAACAGCTGCTCGAGGATAGAATACAATCGACAAATATCAGGTTGGATGCGGTTTTTGCCGAAACAATGCTGACAGTGAATGATTTTCTTAATCTCTCTGAGGGTGATTTAGTTCAACTCGAGAAATCCCTCGAAGATGAATTACTGATTAAGCTGGGCAACAGGTTAAAGTTTTTTGCTGTACCGGGCACCAGCGGACGAAAAAAAGCAGTCAAGATTACACGACCCGCAACCCCAGAAGAACGAATGACGTACGAGAAATGAGGCCGATATGGTTGATGAATTGAAAATAAAAGCATCCGAAGATTTAAGTGTTGCAATAGTACAGGATGTACTCGGACCAATACTGAACCGTGAAGTCAGCGTTACAGTCGGTTCTATTGGTGAGGCTGATTCGGCAAAATTAGCTGCAAATTTCCAGGGTTCTGTTGTCGTAGTTGACGCACCTTTGGAAGGAGCATTATCTGGGGTATTCCGGTATGTATTCACTCAGCGACTCGCGGCGGCCATTACCGACCTGATGGTTATGGGTGATGGCTCGGCACCTTTTAACGAACAGGAATCGCTTGATGGCGTATCTGAGGCAACGAACCAGATTGTAGGTGCATTGTGTACCTTCTATTCCGATAAGCTTGGATCTGATGCTCGTCAATCCGGCGCCAAAGCCGAGATGATTGATATCGACAAGGGAGAACTGGATTTAACTGGATTTACACAGGTCGACTATAAACTATCCATTGAGGGTTGGGGAGATGATGTTTTTACTAAACTGGTGCCTGATGACTTGAACGAATCGATTTCACAGATCGCGGGTGAAGACATCGATATGCCGGATATGGCAGCGGAAGCTGCACCACCAATATCACCCGGTGATGCCGGTGCGACCACCCTACAGCAGGCGGAATTTTCCCAGTTTGATACACCTCAACCTGTGAGGACAACGGAAGGACCAAGAAATCTTGATCTACTCCTCGATATTTCGCTACCGGTTACAATTGAACTTGGACGTACCAATATGGTAATCAGGGAGATTCTCGAGATTGGCCCCGGATCAGTAATTGAGCTGCAAAAACTCTCAGGTGAACCCGTTGATCTCTACGTAAACGACAGAAAATTTGCCTTAGGTGAAGTAGTTGTTATAGACGAAAACTTTGGCATCAGGATTACCGAACTATTGTCTGTGGAAGATCGTATTAAGTCATTACGGTAATAAATGGTATCACATGAAGATTTTTACTGAAATCAGTTCAAAATTTCATTCTATTTTCCGAATATCCGGCTTCTGGCTGATTTTTATATCTCCAACTACATTATTCGGTCAGCAGGATAACCCGCCACTGTCCGAAAGTATGGGTGCTGCGTTTTTAAAAGCACTCCTGGCGCTGTTTTTTGTTCTGGCGTTAATCTTTGTCCTCGTCTATTTGCTGAAACGGTATCTGCCGAACCTGGTGGCTAAAACTTCAAGTGTTTCTCACACTGGTGATAAAAATATTGAGGTTATAGCTATAAAATCGCTGGCTCCCAGGAAATCGCTGTATCTTGTCCGAATTGGTGAAAGAGAAATATTGATCGGTTCTCATGAACAGGGATTATCCGCACTGGGGCAATGGGAAAATGGGGGAAGGACTAATGTTCAGGGCAGCGATCTCTAATCTCAAGTAAATACTTAACATAATAACAAAAGAGAACCATATATAATAATGCTGGAAAAAGTTGATAATAGTAGTCAAAGTGTGGGATTCAAATCCTCGGATATATTACTTTTAGGAGATTAGGCAGGTTGAAGTTTTCGGTTAATATTGTTTGATGGGGAAATGATGATCTTTGATGATCAGCAAGAAGAACAGAATGAGCAGAGCTTCGCAAACGGTGAAGGGGAAACTCAGGACCAGGAACAAGGTGCTGATGAACAGGAGCCCGGCAAGCGGCAAGCTCGTTGTACCGTTTCTATATCGCAAGATATCCTGGAAGCTCATGTTGTTGTGATGGGAGAAGATGGAGTAGCTATAGATCCTAAAATAATCCTCGATTCATTAGCCAAGGAACGTGTAAAGGTAGGATTAGATAAAAATGTAGTTGCCAGGCTTGCATCGAGTACTGGGAGAAGGAACACAGCCGTTGTTGTTGCAAGGGGAAAACGTGCGATCCAGGGCGAAAGTGCAACAATAAAGTATATGTTTGATGAAAATCCAAAGCTGGCTCCCAATTACCTAAATTTGAAAGACGGTAAAGTAGATTGGCGCGAAGCCGGTATTGTTCAGCAGGTAAAAAAGGGTGATTTGTTAGCGGTTAAAACCCCCCCAACAAACGGTACCCCTGGTGTAACCGTCACAGGCGCGAGGATAACTCCACGTACCGGCACGGATCAAATGATCAAAAAGGGTGATAATACTGAGTTTGAGGATGAAGAACGGACTCGCCTGATGGCAGCTGTTGACGGGTGTGTAGCCATATCTCAGGCAAAAGAAATTTCCGTGAGTGAGGTTTATTTAGTAGATGGTGATGTAGACCTTGAAAGCGGTAATATCAGGTTCAGTGGAAGTGTGACCGTCAATGGTGATGTCAAAGATGGTTTCAAGCTTATTGCCACGAAAGATATTGAAATTCGTGGGGTAGTAGAGGATGCATATATCCATTGCGGAGGGAATATAACTGTACGTGGTGGATTTGTCGGTACCGGAAAAGGAATTATTCGCTGTGGAGGTGAGGCGCATCTCTTGTTCCTGGAAAATCAAAATCTTATCAGCAATAAGGATGTCTATATCGCTGAAGAGATTATCCATGGTTCAGTAGTGACAGGTGGATCAGTATTCGTGAAATTTGGAAAGGGAGCTATAATCGGTGGTAGCGTTAGAGCGGGAATGGGGATAGAAGCCAAAAAGCTGGGGAATGTTCATTATCAGAAAACTAGGCTTGAAGGTGGTTACCAACCCGGTTATGATGAACTCACTAAAGATATTCGGGCAGCAATTGACCAGGCACCATCAACAAAAGAAAAAATACAAGAGGCAGTTTCCAACCTTCTTGAGAGGAAGTATAAGAATGAAATGTTCTCTGAAGAGCATGAGGACATCCTGCAAAAACTTTACGATATAAACTATAAATACGATGAGATGATCGGTGATCTGAAAGATCAACTTGATATTTTACATGAGAGAAGGTTAGAGGTATCTCAAGAGGCCTACGTACAGTCAACAGAAGAAGCATTCCCGGGTGTGGATATCATTATTGATGATGCACGGAGAGTCCTTGACGAAGAGTTCAAATTTAAGAAATTCATTTATGCTAATGGTATGATAAACGCGGTTTAAAATCGATGTTCGATTAATAGAGATATACTTAGTCTGCCTTTATATACACTCGCAGCCTGTCGGGTGAACAGGAAATTATCCTGAAACTATTCGTGAGATCATATTCGTTAAAAATCAAATATTTGTGCCCGTTTGAAAAGTAGCACAAACAGTTGAAATATTCTTTATTTAATAGTTTAACTTTCTGTAGATAGACTCTAATTCCGGTATATGTAAGTAAAAAACAGATATAATGAATATTCTGAAAAACAAAAGACTTGAACGATTTTTTGGCAACAAGCATGTAATTATTGCGATTTCAGCATTAATAATGTTACTGAATGCTGAAATCTTGTCAGCCCAGACGGTACCGGCACTCCCTAAGGTTACTGTCGGCGTCGATACGGCGGGAAATCCGCAGGATTTTGCTGTCACTATCCAGGTACTGCTGCTGTTAACAGTACTTGCGCTGGCGCCATCAATACTGATAATGATGACAAGTTTTATCAGGATTGTTGTCGCTCTGCATTTTCTGCGGCAGGCAGTTGGAACTCAATCTCTTCCGCCGAATCAACTGTTAATTGGATTGGCATTATTCCTTACACTTTTTATTATGGCACCGACAATCGGTGAGATTTATGAAGAAGCATGGACTCCTTACGCCAAACAGGAGATAGTACTTGCTGACGCTTGGGAGAAGGCACAGGATCCTTTACGCGATTTTATGCTGGCACATACAAGGGAAAAAGATTTACAGGTATTTGTAAGGATGGCAGATATTGAGCAGCCGGACACACCCGATGATCTTCCCATGCGTGTGATTATACCTGGATTTATAATCAGTGAGCTTCGGGTAGGATTCCAGATAGGATTCCTGATTTATATGCCTATGTTGATTATTGATATGGTTGTCGCGTCGATCCTGATGTCCATGGGGATGATGATGCTGCCACCTGTCATGATCAGTCTGCCTTTTAAATTACTGATGTTTGTTCTTGTGGATGGATGGTATTTAATTGTTCAATCACTGGTTGAGAGTTTCAGATGACCCAGGAATTGGCAATTCAGATAATACGTGAAACATTGTTCACTGCCGTTATGATAGCAGCACCGATGCTGCTGGCAGGACTGATAGTAGGCTTAACAATCAGTTTGCTGCAGTCAGTTACCCAGGTCAATGAGATGACATTGACCTTCATTCCCAAGATTATTGCAGTAGTGGTGGTGATGATACTCTTTATGCCCTGGATAATGAATAGGGCGTTACTTTTTGCGAACTCGATTTTTAATTATATATCGCAGATGTCGCATTAGCTGCGGAAAATTTGATGGCTGATGATAATAAAATCCTGGTAATTGATGATGAGGAGGGAATCAGGTCTTTAATCGAAGAAGCCCTGATCGTCAATGGATTCGGTGTAGTGACTGCATCGGACGGCAAACAGGGGATCGAAGTCTTTAAGAATACAAGTAATATCGGGGTAATTCTCACTGACCTGATGATGCCATTTATGAATGGGATCGAGGTCCTTGAACACGCAAAAAATCTTGATCAGAATGTCGAAGTTATAGTCTTAACCGGTTATGGAAGCCTTGATTCCGCGTTAAAAGCTATAAGAAATGGTGCATATGACTACCTGCTAAAACCAATCGGATTACAGGAGCTCACGCTAACTGTTAAACGGGCACTGGAGCGACGGCTCCTGTACCAGGAAAATCAAAAACATCAGGATAAACTCGAATTGCTTGTACAGCAGCTTGAGGATCACAATACTCAACTGAAAAACACACTCGATGAATTGCATTCAACGCAGAATCAACTTGTAGAATCGGAAAAACTTGCTTCTCTTGGACAACTGGCTGCAGGAATGGCACATGAAATTAATAATCCAATTTCGTTTGTTCACTCTAATCTCAACACGTTGAACAGTCATAAAAAACGAATATCGCAAATGCTGACAACATTTAAATCAGCTCTTGAAGATAATAATCCTGGTGAAGTTTGCGGGCGTTTGGAAGCGGAATGGAATAATTTAAAAATAGACCATATCCTTGTAGATGTTGATGCGATATTGAAAGAATCATTAGATGGTACTATCAGAGTTAAGAAGATAGTTGAGGATCTTGGTGCATTTTCACGCTCGGCACCCGTAGCACTTATTAAGTGTGATCTAATTCCCGGCTTGGAAAGTACCCTGAATATTGTTGATGGAAATCTGAAGAATAAAGCGGAGCTGATCAAAGAATTTGAAGAAATTCCTTCTGTCAGGTGCAATCTCCATCATATCAACCAGGTATTCCTGAACTTATTAATCAATGCGATGCAATCCATTGAAAATCCTCCTGGTAAGATTACGGTCAGCACAAAACAGCTCGGAAATGATAAGGTTGTAATACAGGTTGAAGATAACGGAATAGGAATACAGCCAGAAAATATTGGTAAAATATTCGATCCCTTCTTTACCACCAAAGAGGTTGGTGATGGAGTGGGGCTTGGTCTGTCTGTCAGTTATAGAATTATTAAAGATCTTGGCGGAACCATCGATGTGAACAGTCTACCCGGAGAGGGGACGAAAGTTGCTGTGACCCTACCTGTAAATGGTCCGGATGAATAGAATGGCAGGATAGAAATATGAGTGAGTCCAGAACATTACTGATACTAGATGATGAACCTAATATTCTTAAAGCACTTAAGAGAGTATTCTTCGAAGAGGAGTACGATATCCATGTATATTCAGATGCTGAAGAGGCATTGGGTTTCCTCAAGGATAACAGGGTCCACCTCATAATCTCAGATCAAAGAATGCCGGGAATGTCCGGTGTGAAATTCCTGACACGGGCAAAAAACCTGGATCCTGATACAATTCGAATAATGTTGACCGGATATGCAGATATTGAAGCGGCTGTTGCGGCAATAAACGAGGGAGAAATATATAAATTTATCTTTAAGCCGTGGAATGATGAGGATTTGCGGGCAACAGTTAAACGAGCTTTTGAGTTCTATGATCTTAATGAGGAGAATAATCGTCTCTTATCTGAACTGGTAGACAAAAATGAACAACTGGAAGAATGGAATGATACCCTGAACCAGAAAGTGAAAGAACGAACATCTGTGATTGTTCAACGTAACCTGGAATTGGGTAAAATGACAAAGCAGTTAGAGGAGTCAATTGTCAGTACGGTTCGTGTTTTTGTTAATCTTATTGAACTGGTAAATCCGGATATAGCGGTTCACTCGAGACGTGTAGCGTTTATTGCCACAACAATCGCCCAGGATATGGGTTTGGATAATAATCAGCTGCAGGATATAGAAATTGCGTCACTCCTTCATGACATCGGAAAACTTGGAATTCCAAGAGAGATCACCAGGAAATCGGAAGATCGCAGAACTGAAGCAGATATAAAAATGTTAGTTAACCACCCGGTGCTGGGACAGGCATCGCTGGCCGATGTTGAGAGATTTAAGAACATTGGACGAATAATCCGTCATCATCATGAAGACTGGGATGGGACAGGTTACCCGGACAGGTTAAAGGGTGAATCTATTCCACTGGAATCCCGCTTGATATCAGCATGTAATGTATTTGATCACCTTAAGCAGGACGGGGGAGTTAGTGGTTCAGCATTTATCGTAAAATATTTCAATAATAACGCAGGCAAAAAATTTGATCCACAGATATGCAACCAAATTCTTCAATTCCAGGCAAAACATGATAAATCGGGTGAGACCACCAGGAAAGCTAAAGTTTTACCACATGAACTGAAGCCTGGAATGGTACTCGACCAGAAACTCGTCACCGAAAAGGGTATTTTCTTACTTCCCCAGGGACAGGTATTAAACGAAACTCATGTAGTTACCATTCGCGAAATGCATAAAATGGATCCGATCCTGGATTCTATTGAAGTATTAGTGCCATTACAAAGCAAGTAGCTGAATTCCGTGGACATACTCAATTTTAATCTCGATGAAATTGAACGTTGGCTCCTGATGTTCTTTCGCATCATGAGCATGCTCATTGTTATGCCTTTTTACGGCTTCTCAGCTTTTCCCGTCAGGGTAAGGGTGGCACTGGCTTTTGCAGTTACAGTTCTCCTGTTTCCTCTCCATGTAGGAACGGAATTGCAGCTTGATCCGGGAGTTCTGAGTTTCTTTGGGGCTGTTCTCAAGGAAGCTGTTATTGGACTGGCAATAGGGATGGTTGGTACGTTTTTATTTTACGGAGTTCAGTTTGCCGGACAGGTAATAGGTCATACGATGGGCTTTGGTATCATCAACGTAGTTGATCCGCAGAGTCAGACAAATGTCCCTCTCCTGGCACAACTTCTCTATTTTTTCGTCCTCATGTTATTCCTCCTTCTTGGTGGTCATCATTTCCTGATGCTGGCGATCGACGAGACTTTTGTCAAAATCCCGGTGGGAGGCGGCATTTTTTCACCACTGCTGGTGGAAGGCTTTTCCCGGATGAGCGCAGATATTTTTGCCGCAGGCATCAAAATTGGCGCTCCTGTGCTGGTTACGGTCTTAGTCACGGAGTTTGCGTTAGGAATAATTGCCAGGACTGTACCGCAGGTAAATGTATGGTTAGTTGGTTTTCCCTTGAAGATAGGCCTGGGATTAATAACCCTGGGATTATCACTGCCGTTCATTGTCTACGTATTCGGTAAGTTTTATGCCGGCTGGCAGGGTAGTTTTTTGGATTTTATCCATACAATGTCAGGATAATTTTGCCTAAAGAAAACCAGGACGGACAGGAAAAAACCGAACAACCGACCTCGCGTCGGAAAAGGAAATCCCGTACCGACG
>JANQEY010000232.1 GCA_028278125.1 bacterium
GGAAAGTAAGATAAAGGGCTTTCTTTTTCCTGAACGTCCGATTTACCGTCCCGGAGAGAAAGTCTATCTCAAGGGATATCTCCGGTCTCGTCAGGCAGGGGTTCTGAAAATCATTCAGAAGGGAGATGTGGAAATCAAATTAACCACGCCCAAGGAAACTCGTCATATCCCCGTGACCCTGAACGAACGTGGAAGTATTAGTTATGAATTCCAGGAAGAGGAGCAACCTACTGGTATATATCATGCTGCTCTCATGTATACTGCTGATACTGACAATAGCTCCTGGCAGGAATTGGTCAGTACGAGTTTCAAGGTAGAAGCTTATCGCATTCCCCGTTTTGAAATTTCTCTTCATGGTCCGGACAAAGTTGCCAATGATCAATCCTTTACTATGGCTATGACTGCTTCCTATTATGCCGGAGGACGGGTTATGGATGCGGAAACCCGTTGGCGCATAACCAGTTACCCCTATACCTGGATTCCGAAACAGTTTGAAGGTTTTGTTTTTTCTTCAGACAGCCGGTATCATAGTCAACGATCATCGGTTGAGTATGGTACTCGGGATGAGATAATGCGTACTGATGATGATGGCTCTGCACTGCTGGTAGTAAAACCTGATGCTTCTATTGGTGGTAATCCGGTAAAATATGTTTGTGAAGCTACAGTTACTGATATGGAGGAACAATCGGTTACTGATGCCCGTACTGTTCTTGCCCTTCCTGCCTTTATATTAGGTTTGAAAACCGATCGCTATATTCATGGGGGATCGACTATCAAAGGCCTGGTTACTGCTATTGGGGTAAATAATAAACCAGTTGCCGGCAAAGAGATTGAAGCTACACTGAAAAAAATGTCCTGGACTTCCTACCTCCAGGAAACTGATTTTGCCCGTAGCAAACCCCAGTATATCACTGAAGAGCAGATCCACAAAATTTCATCCAAAATTATTAAGAGTACGAGCAAACCTGATGAAATTGTTTTTGAGAAATGTGCTCCTGGGGTCTATCTTATTGAATTGTCAAGTACTGATAAACTGGGACGGCTTCAGACTTTACAGCTTGATGTATTTCTTGCCGGTGATAAACCAGTGGTTTGGCAGAAACCGGAACAGCAGGTATTTGAGGCAGTCGTAGAAGAAACTGCCTATGAACCGGGGGAAACAGCACAAATTATTCTAAAAAGTCCTTATCAAAATGCCATGGCTCTAGCAGTGGTTGAGAGTCCTGATGGCGAGCCAGAATATTCCTGGGTTCGAGTACAGCAGGGACAGGCTAGCTTTGCTCTTCCAATTACTCATGAAATGATTCCCCGTATACCCGTATCCTTTTTACTTATGCGCCCTCGGATTAGTATACCCCGAAGAACTCCGGAAGGAACAACAGTTGACCCGGGTAAACCTGAGACTGTGTCTAATACAACTTATATTACTGTCAAGCCAGTAACTAACCGAATAACTATTGACCTGGTCCATGATTCAGTTATTACCCCAGGTGATATTATGGATATCAATATCTCCCTTACTGAGCACCAATCAGCGCCATTACCTGGGGAGGTAACTCTATGGCTGGTAGACAAAGCTGTCTTATCCCTGGCCCGTGAGCAAAATCTTGATCCTGTCAACCATTTTATTGATCCAGTGTCAACCAAGATATATATACGTGATACCCGTAATCTGGCCCAGGGGAAATTAGGAGACTTTGAAAACCCTGGGGGAGGGGAGGGGGAAGAGATCTTTGATGAAGGT
>JANQEY010000233.1 GCA_028278125.1 bacterium
AAGGCGGAAGAACGAAGTGTCTGGGTTGGAATGGCAAGGGAAACTGCCCACCAGTTGGGAACACCGATATCATCTTTGATGGGCTGGATAGAAGTCCTGGGAGATCGTGAAGGTGAAATTTCCGACAAAATGAAGCAGGATATTGCTCGCCTCGAAAGGATAGCTGTCCGTTTCTCCAAGATCGGGACACGTGAATTATTACTTCCCCAAGCGATTAAACCGATTGTAGATGAAGCCATTCAATATATGAGCCAGCGGGTTGGAAGCGGGATCAAGATAAATTATACCGATGAAAATGTCGGTAATGCCCCTGTCCAGGCTGACCTTATCAGCTGGGTGCTGGAAAACCTGGTACGTAACGCTGCCCAGGCAATGGAGGGAGAGGGAATCGTAAAAATAGTATCTGGTTCCAGCAAAGATCATGTTTATATTGACGTGATAGATACGGGAAAAGGTATATCGCCGCGTGATTTTGAAACTATCTTCCGTCCCGGCTTTACTACGAAAAAACGTGGTTGGGGACTTGGACTGAGCCTCGGGAGGAGAATAGTCAGGGAAATGCATCGTGGTAGACTCTTTGTAGTCGAAAGTAAAAGTGGTGAACGAACAGTTATTCGAATGGTGTTGCCAAATTGAAAAACAACACTTATGACGTCCTCGTAATCGGCACAGGAATCGCCGGCTTATCATGTGCCCTCGAACTTGCCAAAACTTTTACTGTAGCGGTAATTACGAAAAAGGGCGAGGCTGATACTGCGACAAACTACGCTCAGGGTGGTATCGCCGCAGCGGTCGGGCATGATGATTCCATAGAACTGCATGTACAGGATACAAATACAACCGGATGTAATTTAAGCAAACCGGATGTGGTTGAACTTGTTGCCAGCGAAGGTCCTGACAGAATACGCCGACTGATGGAATGGGGTACAAAATTCTCCCGTAGCGAAAAAGGTGAACTTGCCCTGGGACGTGAAGGAGGCCATTCGAAAAACAGGATTGTTCATTACGCGGATTATACAGGTCGTGAAGTAGAAAGAGCTTTACTGGAAAAGGCCAGGTCCCATCCGAATATTACTGTCCGTGAGAATACACTTGCCGTTGATGTAGTTACAGATCGCCACCTCAATTCAAAACGACGAAGGCAGAGCCGTAGATGTTACGGTGCGTACATTTTTAACCCGGAATCTAAAAAAGTTGACCTGATTACAGCGAGAACAACTCTGCTCGCATCCGGGGGGATGGGATGTGTCTGGCGGTATACCACTAACCCATCGATCGCAACAGGTGACGGTGTTGCCATGGCCTGGAGAGCCGGCGCAAGGCTGGCCAACCTGGAGTTTATGCAGTTCCACCCTACCTCCCTTTACGAGGAGAGCCAGAAAGCACGATCATTCCTGATCAGTGAAGCAGTAAGGGGGTTTGGGGGAATTCTCAGGAATACCCGCGGCGAAAGATTTATGAAGGATATTCATCCCATGGCTGAGCTTGCACCAAGGGATGTTGTAGCCAGGGCGATAGATACTGAACTGGTTAAATGGGGAACCGATCATGTCTGGCTGGATGTTACCCATCTTCCCGCCGACAAACTCAAAGAACGTTTCCCGATGATATACTCTACCCTCCTTGAAGAACACCACCTTGATATTACAAAAGAACCTATCCCGGTTGTCCCGGCTGCACATTACCAGTGCGGAGGAATCATAACAGATACTCATTCCCGGACAACCATTGAACGACTCTACGCCGCCGGGGAGGTTGCCCATACCGGACTTCACGGCGCAAACAGGCTGGCGTCAAATTCACTCCTCGAAGCTGTTGTCTTCTCAGGTCGGGCTGCTGGCGATATCAAGAAGACGCTTAGGGATAATAAAGACGAAAAGCTGCCACGTATTCCCAGGTGGGATGATTCAGGCACATACGACGCTGAAGAATGGGTACTTATTTCATACGATAGGCAGGAAATTCGGAAATTGATGCGTTATTATGTCGGAATTGTCCGCAGTACCCACCGTCTAAAAAGAGCTGAACGACGACTGGAGCTGATCACTAACGAAGTGGAAGATTACTGGCAGAGAACAGTTGTCAGCCCTGAGCTGGTGGAGCTTCGAAATATCGCCCAGGTCGCTAAGCTGGTCGTCCAGTGCGCAATGAGACGAAAAGAAAGCCGAGGATTACATTACACCACCGATTATCCTGATCCGGACGATTTACTCGGACCAAGGGATACAATTATTTAAACAAAAATCTCAGCAAATTCTTTATGCCATTAATCGTTAAAAATAAAAGACTATCGAAAACTTTCTGAAGAAAGTTAGGAATTCCTGACTCCTGGAGTCCATCCAACCCTTGACTATTCCCAAAAGATATGTTAGGTTGTCCTTACAGGTTGAGTGAAACCTCTAATGTATGATTCTCCCCCCCCTATACACCCTGAAGATGGTGTATGAATCCAGCCCCATCCTTACTTGTGAGGATGGGGTTAATATTTAAACTGTTTTATCAGATGAGTTAAATAAAGAAGCCCGGCAATAGCCGGGCTTTATATTAATGAATATATCTTCCACAGTTATTTCGGTATAGGCCTTCCACAGAAAATTCCAAGTGATTCCGCAGTACGGACAAGTTCACCGTCCGGGTCGACCAGTTTCTGCTTACCGGCCGCTTCTGCGATGGGAACATCACTGATGTTGACACCATCAAGTGTAACCATGTTGCCAAACTTCTCCTTGGCTAC
Source organism: bacterium (assembly GCA_028278125.1). Next base: position 2,735 of record JANQEY010000233.1, read on the forward strand.
AAGCTCGACCGCGTGAACGCCAAACCTTGTCCCCAGCATCCTGTCGAAACAGGTAGGTCCACCACCACGCTGCAGGTGACCAAGGATAGTAGTACGAACGTCGACATCGAGATACTTGCTTACCATATCAGCAAACCAGGGAGCTGAGGAATCCGTTTTACGTCTTTTTTCAAATTTTTCAGTATGGTGATCTTTTGGTACTGCAGCCTCTGCGACTACCGCAATACTGAAAGTACTGCCACGGGCATAACGCTGGCGGATATATTTTAATGAAGCATCAAGGTCAAAAGGAATCTCAGGGATAAGAATGAGGTCAGCTCCACCGGAAATTCCCGCCTCCAGGGCTATCCAGCCGGCATCACGTCCCATTACTTCTAGAACCATGGTACGGTGATGGGCTTCAGCAGTGGTGTGGAGCTTATCGATAGCGTCGGTTGCGGTTGTAACGGCGGTATTGTAACCAAATGTTACGTCCGTTGCCATCAGGTCATTATCTATGGTTTTCGGAACTCCAACAACCGGCATCCCCTTCTCTTCGAAGAACCGTTGGGTGATTGCCATAGTGCCATCACCACCGATTGCAATCAGGGCATCCAAACCGAGTGATTCAAAATTCTCCATACATTTATCAGACAAATCAAGACGAGTATCCCGTCCGTCCATTGTCTTGAGGTCATAATCGAATGGATTACCACGGTTTGTTGTTCCAAGGATTGTACCACCTTTCGGCAGGATTCCACGGACACTGTTTGAATCTAAATCTATAATTCTCCTCGTATCTATCAGTCCGGCAAATCCGTCTTCGATGCCAATAACTTCCCAGTGGTAACGCTTACGAGCGGTCTTAACAACGGCACGAATTACCGCATTCAGACCGGGTGCGTCTCCACCGCCGGTGGTAATGCCTACTCTCATCATATGCTCCTGAAACCTCTAATGCTGGATGTCGTATCAAAGAAACAACAGGTTTAAGTGAATTTTTGCATAATTTAGCTTTTGATATTACAGCGATAAAGGGTACACTTATTTAAATAATAAATGCAAGAGCAGTTTTTTGCTTTTTCTCTTTATTATACGGTTTTACTAGATAGAGCAGGATTATCAATGGTATATTTGGTAAATGTGAGTAACATTTTCTTAAATTGTTGTTTAAGAATTGAGATAATTCCTGTTGATATGTCCTGATTAAATTTATGAACACCCTTACTTTACATAAACTCAAATTTCCTGTTTTATCCACGATAATAATTATTATAATCCTGGTAACCTCATCCCCGTTGGCAATAGCGTCGAACCACTACCCGGTAAAAGCGACAATCTCCTCATCAATGAATAATCTCGGGGCAATAAAACTTCGGCGGATAATATTCTCAGGAACTAAAAAATCAGGAAAAGATATTCTAAAACGATCAAGTGGACTGATTGAAGGAGAACTGTATTCTGTTGAGAATTTGATTTCGGCGATGGATACGTTAACTCATAGAATGAGGGAAACGGAAGGGTATCCATTCTTCAGCGTCCATGATCTAAATTTTGAGTTCTCTAAAGATTCAAGCAGGGTATCGATCAGGATTGATATTGACGAGGGACAAGAGACAGTCGTAGACACTGTTGAGATTTATGGTGCACTAGGAGGAAGAAAAATAGAAGTAATGGAATTATTGTCTATAAAAACCGGGAGCAGGTTTGATCCCTCCCAGTGGCAGGATGACATAGGCACGGTTATTCAACATTTCGAACGATCAGGATATCCTTTTGTAGAAGTAGTCACTATGCCCCTGGTACCGACATACAGGGAAAATGAGGTAGGGGTGCGACTGGGAATGAAGATAACACCTGGTCAATCAGTAATTATCAATGATCTGACATTTGATGGACTGGAAAAAACAAGGAAAAAAACGGCAGAAAGAATCCTTGGCTATAAAAAAGGTGGCAGATATAATCCTGATGTGGCAGAGATGGGTGGAAGAAAATTATACAGAACCGGTTGGTTCAGCGATGTTCAGGAACATCAACTATTTAGAAACAATAATGGTGAATACGGATTGTATTACACTGTCGCGGAACGACCCACCAGCATAATCAGTGGAGCGATGGGATATGTTCCAGACCAGGGACAGGATGATGGCGGGCTCGCTGGGAGCGTGGAAGCAAAATTTTCAAACCTGGTGGGAACAGGCCGTGAGCTGGAAATCAACTGGAGACGAGACAGCGACAGCCAGAGGTCATTCTTCATATCCTACCGCGAACCATATCTTTTTAATAAGCCTTTCGATCTTAGTGCCGACTTCTCAGAGGAGGCTATAGAATCGCTATATGTATCGCTTGATTATGGCATCGGGCTCACCTGGCATGCCGGGTATACTCTCGATATTGGAATATCTGCAAGAAATCGTGAAATATCCGCGGACAGCCTGGCAGGAATATCTGCAATATCCGGCGGAAGGGTTGACAGCACATCGTACAGTATGATGGGTCTAACAGGTTTTATAGAGATTGATACAAGAGATAATCCTTTTAACCCTGCAGATGGTGGATTTTATAAAATATACTCCAGCAGGTATGTTACAAACGATCATATCTCTTTTAACAATTTGTACCGAAACGGGATAGATATCGAACAGTCAATCCCGGTAAGGGGCGACTGGATTGGTTATGCGGGAGTTCATGCTGAAGAAACCCATGTTGATGAAGGTTACCCACCGTTTGCAGAATGGACAAAGTTTGGAGGAGCGGGCTCGGTAAGAGGTTACTCGGAGAGAAGCCTGGCGGCTCAACGGGCTGGCTGGTCAAACCTGGAACTGCGAAGAGTCGTCGGTCCTGACAGCAGGGCATTTTCTCATATTGATATAACTGTGATAGATCAACCCGGCGACACTTTCTGGAAATGGTCATATGGAATTGGTGTACAGGTTGACACCGGCGTAGGAATAATCACCTCAATATTCTCTCTTCCCGGAGAAGAAAACTTGAGTTCAGCGATTGTGCATTTCCAGGTACTCGCCAGGTTTTAACTGCTATTAACTATTTCTGCGGTTTATCCCAACTTTCTTTAAATATCTTTTTATCGGCATCAGGTAATTCAAAGTTTCCAATCTCACCTGGAGAAATCCATCTGAAATCAGCTATCTCTATTAATTGCGGATCACCGTCTTCTAGTTTTGCTTGAAAAACGATCAGTTCCACATTCTTTTCAGGATATTCGTGATATACTCTTATAAATTCATATTTTACTTCAATATTGATGCCGATTTCTTCCTTAACCTCGCGTATTAACGCGTCCGCAGGATTTTCTCCTGTTTTAATTTTACCACCAGGAAATTCCCAGAGACCTCCAAGGTGAGATCCGGCGGGTCTCTTTGTCAGAAGAAATTTGTCCTGCTTCCAGATTATTCCTGCGGCGACCTGAATGATCGATCCATTATTTATATTGTTAGCATCCACAAACTGTTCCCTTGGTTATATCCTCAAATATGGGGATTGTTTATAAAAACTCCCTTGTCGTGAGATAGCAAGATTACTACATTATTCTTCATTATCAAACAATCACTATTTAACCATTGAAAACGTTATGCGCCAAGTTCCAATCGGAATGATCCAACCCGGATCGATTTTAGCTTCTAACGTCTACAACCAGGGAAAGATAATATTCCGCAAAGGCCAGGCTCTTTCCCGAAAAGATATCCGTGTCCTCCGCAGTTTTGGTATTCGAACTCTCCCGATAGAAGATGAGGACGAGATTCAGATGCGCAGTACAGGCATGATCTCGGAAGAAACCCGAAATCAGGCTGTTGAAACAGTATATGACGTTCTCAACGACTTCGAAAAACTCGATCCAATGAAGTTCGAGAGAGTACGTTCATCTGCGGGTACGATTGTTGATGAAATTCTCGATATTGACGACCTGAGAATCCCGGCCCATGATCTCCGTACTTTTGACGACTATACATACAGACATTCAGTAAACGTTACCGCCATAGCCACTGCCATCGCCCGAATTATGGATTATGATGCGACCGATCTTCGGCTTTTAGCGTCTGGCGCCCTGATGCATGATATCGGGAAGATGCGGATTCCAGAAGCAATTTTAAACAAACCTTCAAGGTTGGATGACGAGGAACGTGCTTGTATCGAGCAGCACCCAGTCTGGGGATTCGAAATGCTCAGTGACAGCACAAAAAGTGATCCCCTGATATGGTCAATTGCAAGACAACATCATGAAACTCTTGATGGAGAGGGTTATCCAGATAAACGATGGGGATCGGAGATTCATCCCTGGGCGAGAATTGTTACAGTTGCTGATCTTTGGGACGCCCTTAGGTCTGATAGACCTTATAAAAAAGGCTGGTCGGCTGATAAGGTGCTGGATTTCCTTAACAGTCCGGAAATCAAACCTAAACTTGATCCGGAAGTTCTCCGGATAATGAACGAAATTTCAGTTCCTTACCCGATTGGATGTACAGTTCGGCTTTCAAACAGGCTGCTGGCTGTGATAGTTCAACAGAACCTGGAAGATCCGGCACTACCCATCGTACGGTTAGCCCGGGAAGTTGATGGAAAAATAGAATCGTCGGCTGATGATGAAGACGTCATTATGCTCAAGGACCATAAAGAAATTACGATCGTTGAAACTGTAGCATAATAGTCTGAATTGATTGTTACATTATTTTCCAGGTTTAATATTAACCCAGAATCGGTGGATTTCCCTGGTTATCGGGATTGATACCTTCCTGCTGGTTTCCCTCTTGTGAACCGTTTGGCGAGTCTCCCCGTACAGTTTGAATAATTCCCCATTTGCGAGGATTTTCCGGAATTTCTTTCATACTGGAGCTGTTTCGGACAATAAAGACAATCCTTACAAACACATAAAATCCAACTATCACACCTAAAATTATATATGGGACCAATAGAGATTGCCTGATATTCAGAAGGAAAAATCCGGATATATAGAGTGCAGATAAAACAGTACAGACAAGACAATGCATAATTATGGTGTTTTTTAGTTTTTTCTGAGACATAATAATTACTTCGGTGATTTGATAATTATTCTTGAATATAAGCTATTGAATATTGATATTATAACGTAATGAATTATTAATACAATGTCTAATAACTTACTAAACCTGGAAGTAAAATCGAGAATATTTTAATGATATTAAAATACTCCTTCCTTAGTTGGATGATTTTAGAAAAATGAGCACCAACAAAACTTAGGGCGAGCATCATCTGGAACGAATTTCCTTGACTTAAATTCATGCCTGCAATTACATTCGTATCTGAAATTAAACAATATCAGTTTAAATACCAAATCTGGAGAGTAAAATGGGTGTATATGACTTCGCGATGCAGATGGAAAAAGATGGTGAAGCTTATTACAGAGACCTGGCATCAAATACTGGTGATAAAGGCTTACAGACAATTCTAACAATGATGGCTGACGAAGAAGTTAAACATTATAACACTTTTAAGGCGATGAATGAGGGTAAATCAGATATGCCTGAAAGTACTATAATGAATTCGGTTAAAAATGTCTTCGAGGAATTGCATGACCAGGGCGAGAACAAGGTTGGAGCCTTTGGAACTGAAGCACGCGATGCCTACCTGAAAGCCCAGGAAGTAGAGAAAAAATCGGAAGATCTTTATCGCGAAAAGGCTGAAGCAGAAGGTGATGAAAAGATCAAGAAAACCTTGCACAGGATAGCTGACGAAGAACACAGGCATTGGCAGATTCTTGAGAACATGATCGAGATGATTGACAATCCGAAAAGCTGGCTTGAAAACGCCGAATGGCGCCAGTCAAAACAATTTTAGTACCGGCTAAATTTATTCTGTTCACTAAACCCGATTCTTTTCAAGTATCGGGTTTATTTTATTCTCTATACTGAGCAATGGAACGAATCATTATATAAATTGTACTTTAGATATTATCAATATTGGCTTAAACATGAAATCTTCCGGATATAAAACAAGATGAATTTTCTCAATCCAGCCCTATGGGCAGGAATTTTCCTGGCAACACTACCAATTATTATCCATTTGCTGGCCAGAAGAAGGCTGAAACGTCAACCGTTCCCAACCCTTGAATTCTTGAGGCGGCTTCAGACCCAGAGAATGAGGAAAATAAAAATCAGGCAAATTCTACTCCTGGTTTTAAGGACGCTAGCCATTCTCTTCCTGGTTCTGGCTTTTTTACGCCCGGCGATAAGTAACCTACAGGCATCAGGTTCTCAGCGGAGGGATACGGTAATCATTTTCGACCTTTCAGCATCAATGTCTGCCAGGCGTGCTACAGGAATGCCAATAGTTAATGCCAGGGATACCCTTGAGGAGATAATTAAGAATAGTAGTAACAAAAGCAGGACTGCCCTGGTATTCACCGGTTCATCTGAAACAGATGATATTGATTGGTTTGTACCTGATGGTTCTGAAAGTTCCTGGATAAATAATCTGATCAGCGATGGTCAGGCTGGGAATTTTAAAAAATCATGGTCGAGGGCGGCAGGACTACTTCACGAAAGTGCTAGTGATGATAAAGAATTGATAATTATCTCTGATTTCTGCGATCCTGCACCCGACACAGTGGAAGATATACCACCAGGTGTAAACGTGTTCCTGCTACCAGCAATTCAAAACAATGATGGCATGCCTGGCAACTCGTATAATGAGAATTACGATATCTACAGTCCCAATATTACAGTAAAAGATATGGAAGCAGAGGTTTTATCTTTCCAGGATGAATCGACCATTAATCTAAGTCCAACGCTCCTGGGATTTGGCTTGACAGAAGCTTTGCCTGGAATTGCCTCGATTAATCTTGATGGACGAAGGATGGCCGAGAGCGAGTTTATAGTGCAACCAGGACAACCTACTCTTCTTACTTTCACCATCAATACTGCCAAAAAGGGACAGATCGCCGGTGAACTTGAAATTGAGACAAACGATATTCTTTCAATCGACAACCGCTATCCCTTCATCCTTGATCTGCCGGGGCAATTGAATGTTCTTGTTACCGGTAATGATGAACAGATGAAGCAATACATCAGTCTTGCCCTTGATCCAAAAGAGAAAAACAGGGGTAAATATTCTGTCGATGTGAATTTTGGAAGACTTCAGAACGTTGATTTATCCAAGTACGATGCAATCATTGTGGCTGGCGCAAAATCACTAAATTCAAACGAAATACTTTTAGCCAAACAATTTTGCGAAGGAAACAAAGGGCTCTGGATCCTGCTCAGTTCACAATCGGATATACCATCTTACAATAGAGGTATTCTAAAAGAATTCGGTTATGAACCTGTTGCCGAATATGCTGACCAGGGAATCTCAGAGAACGTTTGGCACGAAATTGATAATTCTCATCCGGGATTGAGCAGCCTGCTGGAAGGTAACGAGAATTATAACAGGCCGCGTGTCTTGCGAAATTTTAAAATTTATGAGAATCATAAAGATCGAACCATTATCCGTCTATCCGACGGATCACCATTTCTCATCGAGCACACGATAGACTCAGGTCGAATCTGGCTCTCTACCTCTCCGGCTGATACACAATGGACTGACTGGCCGATCAGCGGTATTTTTGCTCCGTTGTTACAAGGTGGGGTAACTTACCTTGCTACCGGAGAAGGACATAGCAGAGCAGTGACCGATTGTGGCGATCCAATTTTCTGGAATATGAACGCCAGGGATAATTCTGAACTGCGTGAAACAGTGGATCCCATGGGCAGCAATATCCCTGCGATACCGGTATACCATTTAAATGCCAGGCAATGGCGTACCGATGCAACTTACTGGCCTGGACATTATCGCCTGAACCAAAATGATCAAACTGTTGATTTAGCTGCGGCCAGGGTTCCACTGGTCGAGAGCAACCTGGATTTTTCTACAGAATCTCTTTCACAATGGCCGGGTGAAATTCTGTCTCTGGGTCAAAATCAAACAGTATCATCAGCTCTGGAAGAAAAAAGGCATGGACACGAGATAAGCATCTGGTTGTTGATTTCAGCTTTTCTTCTCCTGATAGCAGAAATGTTACTCGCAAAAGAATGGAGAAAAAACGAACCGCAGGCAATTACAGTTTGATTAATAAATGATATGAACAATAACAGCAACAATAATTCCAGTATTGATCCGATAACGGGCAAAGAACGTGAGAAAGCAGTTCTTGTGGCGGTTCTCAGGGCAAATCAGTCACAATGGGATGTTGAAGATCATCTCGAAGAACTTGCTGCGCTTGCTGATACCGCCGGGGCCGATGTTGTTGAAAAAATTATCCAGCGACGTATGAAACCTGATCCGGCGACAATGGTAGGTTCCGGAAAGGTCAGCGAAATTGGATCGTTATCGAGAAAAGAAAAGGCTAAACTGATAATCTTTGATGATGATCTGTCCCCTGTCCAGGTCCGTAACCTCGAAAAGAAAATAAAATCAAAAGTGATCGACAGAAGCGGACTGATCCTTGATATTTTTGCCTCCCGTGCTCGCACCAGGGAGTCAAAAGTCCAGGTTGAGCTTGCACAATTGGAATATTACTACCCTCGTCTGACAAGACAATGGAGCCACCTGAGAGGACAGCAGGGAGGTATCGGTTTCAGGGGCCCGGGTGAAACACAGCTCGAGGTTGACCGTCGAGCCGTGCAGAAACGAATTTCGAAATTAAAAAAGGATTTGCAGACTATCGCCCGCCAAAGGTCAACAAGGCGAAGGGGAAGACGTCATACGCCAACAGCCGCCCTGGTTGGATACACCAACGTCGGGAAATCTACACTGCTTAATACACTCAGTGGAAAACGTGATGCCTTTGTAGAGGACAGGTTGTTTGCAACCCTTGATCCCAAGGTGAGACGATTTGAGCCTGTACCCGGGCATCCGGTGTTATTAATTGACACTGTTGGTTTTATCAGGAAGCTGCCACATCACCTGGTTGCGTCCTTCCGCTCAACCCTCGAAGAGGCGCAAGAGGCTGACCTGATCATTCATATTGCAGACCTGTCGCATCCACATGTTCTGGATCAGATGCTTCAAACAAATAAAGTCCTTGAAGACCTTAATCTGTCCGAGAAACCACAGCTGCTGGTATTTAATAAAATAGATCTTGTGAACAACCCGGCGATAATCTCCAGAACACAGGAGAAATATCCTGACGCTCTCTTTATCTCTGCGGCAAAAGGACTCAGAACATGGGAGATCGCATCCCGGATGGAGCGGATGCTCTATGTTGGTCAGGGTACTATCGAGCTTAAGCTTTCGCCAAAAAGACTTGAACTTCTCGACAGGCTGGAAGATGGATTAGCGGTAAGCAGGAAAAGCTGGGAAGAGGGAAAAGTTCATGTGGTTTTAAACGGGCCTGAAAAATTGCTGAACGATATGGTTAAACGGTTAAATATTCAACCTGATGAACTGGTTGATAAATAATACAATTTTCTACTAATTATTTTTTAATCCCATGAGTTCTGTCCTCATTGAGAGAGCGATCCAGGTATTAAAAGCCAATGACCGGGGAACATATACAGTTCCTTCGAAAAAGCTCTACCCTCACCAGTGGGCCTGGGATTCTGCATTCGCGGCGATTGGATGGTCATATATAGATACCGACAGAGCGATACTCGAACTTGAAACTCTCTTTTCAGCACAATGGGAAGATGGTAGAATTCCCCATATAAGGTTCGATCCAGATACTGCCGGATATTTCCCTGCACCGGAAGACTGGAAAAACGAAAAGACTTCTACGATCACCCAGCCGCCAATGGCAGCATTTGCATTGGCTCAGATATATCGAATGCATGGTTCAAACGAGCGGATTAAAAACCTGATCCCGAAAATAGAAGCAAGCCACCGGTTTTATTACGAACAGCGTGATCCTCTGGGAATCGGATGTGTGGCTGTTGCTCATCCCTGGGAAAGCGGACTCGATAACAGCCCGGCATGGGATATTCCCATGAAAAATATCGATCCTGATCTATCCCCGGATTTCCAAAGAATTGACAATAAAATAATCACTGATTCAGCCCAACGTCCATCTGAGGAAGAATACAAAAAATACATGGTAATTGTATCAGAGATAGCTGAGTCAAGATTCGGTATGGGTTCTTTTTCTGTATATGATCCGATGGTTACAGCTATTCTCATAAAAGCAGAAATGTATTTAGCGTGGTTAAGTGATAAGTTAGGTATTTCCACAGATGCTCAATCCAGGGCTGATTCAATGAAAAACTCACTGATTGAGCATTTATGGGATAATGAGTCGAAACGATTCTGTTATTTTGAAGCTACTGCCATACAAAAATATTCACCCGATATCCTTGCAGCATACATCCCCATTATAACAAACCTGCCCGATGAGCTGAGATTTAACCTGGTTGAACAGATTATCACAAAGTTTGCGTCAAAACTCTCCTTTGCTACAGTATCCAGGAATATGCCTGAATATGATCCCCGTTGTTACTGGCGTGGTCCAATCTGGATAAATATGAACTGGTTTTTAATTCCATATCTGAACATTGGACGTTATGTTGTCGATACTTTAAAGTTGATATCTAATTCTGGATTTTATGAATATTATAATCCCGAAACCGGGGAAGGTTTGGGTGCAGAAGATTTCACCTGGACAGCAGCCTTGGCGATTGATCTGAATGAGAACCTGTTCTGGCTGGATTAGCGAACACTTTCAATACAACTTTCCTTGCAAAGACTCTCACATGTTCTCCTCCTCCTATGGACTCTTTACAGAATACCATTGATATTGTATCATATTGGCTCGGATTAAAGAACAGAGAATTAAGCAATAAGATTGTCGTAAATATTAAGTAAATTTTAGTGTTTGTTGCTGTGAAAGGACACGGAAATGGCTGTTTCTGCAAATCTTGGTTTTCCCCGGCTCGGTTTGAAACGTGAGTGGAAAAAAGCCAGCGAAAGATATTGGTCAGGTAAAATCAATCTCGATGAGCTGGTTGATACTGCCGATATGCTAACCGAAATCCATTGGGAGCTTCAGAAGAGCGCGGGAATTGATGTGATTCCATGTAACGACTTCGCGTTTTATGACCTAATGCTGGATACCGCTGTGCTTGTTGGTGCCATTCCACCAAGGTATACTCTGAATGACTGCAACGAGGTTGATATCGATACCTATTTCGCGATGGCGCGTGGCAGGCAGGACGAAACAACCGATGTAACAGCAATGGAAATGACCAAATGGTTTGATACGAATTACCATTATATTGTTCCGGAATTTTATAAGAATACAGACTTTAAACTCAGCTCGAATCATCCTTTCAGCGCTATTGAACGTGCACACAGGGTTGGTGTAGAAAAACCTCGACCGGTAATAATCGGGCCGGCAAGTTTTATCCTTCTGGGAAAATGTATTGATGATGGTATTGAACTCCCGGCACTGATGGATTCACTTGTTGCCGTCTATAAAGAAGTGTTCAAGAAATTCTCAGAGATGGGGATAGAATGGGTACAGGTAGATGAACCCGTCCTGACACTTGACCTGGATTCGGAAGAGCAAGGGCTTTTCCACCAGGCATATAAACAGTTTAACAGTTTAAATGATCGTCCGAAAATGATGATCACTACCTATTTCGGTACTATCGAGCACAACATCGACCTCGTTAAGAACTATGGTGAAGGATTGCATCTTGACCTGGTCAGGGCTCCCGGCCAAATGGAAAAGGTTCTTAGTATTCTTGATGATCGGAAAGTAGTCAGCCTTGGTGTTGTTGACGGCCGAAATGTCTGGCGGGTTGATCTTGATAAACAACTGGCAGCTCTCCAGAAAGCCGCTGAGCTACTTGGTTCAACTGATCGTATCCAGGTTGCCCCATCCTGTTCGCTGTTACATTGCCCCATTGACCTCGACATAGAAGAAAAGCTTGATCCGGAAATCAAACAATGGATGGCGTTTGGAAAGCAGAAGCTTGAGGAGATCAATCTCCTCACTGAAGCCCTGAATGGAAATATGGAGAAGGTCAGTAACTTCTTTGATGAATCACGTGAATCTCTAAATAATCGCAGCAAATCACCGCGGGTAAACAATGCAGAGGTACAGAAGAGACTGGCATCAATTGACGAGGGCATGACCTACCGTCAGACAAAATTCCAGGATCGTGTCAGGAAACAACAGGAGAAATTGAACCTTCCAAATCTTCCCACAACTACCATCGGAAGTTTTCCACAGACACGCGATATCAGGCGTTTGCGGGTTGACCTGAGGAAAAACAGGATTACTGCTGAAGATTACGAAAAGTCACTCCAGGAAGAAACGATTAAAACCATCCGTTTCCAGGAGGAAGCTAATCTTGATGTTCTTGTTCATGGCGAGTTTGAACGTAAAGACATGGTTGAGTATTTCGGAGAACAGCTCGAAGGATATGTATTTACTCAGCACGGTTGGGTACAGTCGTATGGTTCTCGAGGTGTAAAACCGCCGGTAATCTATGGGGATATCGTCCGCCAGCATCCGATGACGGTAAAATGGTCAAAATTCGCCAAGGATCATACAGACCACCCGATGAAGGGGATGCTTACCGGTCCTGTGACGATGCTGCAATGGAGTTTTGTGCGCGACGACCAGCCCCGTGAAAAGACATGCGAACAACTGGCGCTGGTTATCCGTGATGAAGTAGTAGACCTGGAAGCAGCCGGAATAGAAGTAATCCAGATTGACGAACCGGCTATCCGTGAAGGTTTGCCACTACGCAGGGCTGACTGGAACGAATACCTGGACTGGGCAATCCGTTGTTTCAGGATAGCTTCGTCAGGTGTAAAGGACGACACCCAGATCCATACCCACATGTGCTACAGTGAATTTAACGATATGATGGAATCTATCGCGGCTATGGACGCTGACGTGATTTCCATCGAAGCCAGCCGCAGTAAAATGGAACTGCTGGATGTCTTCGACCAGTCCGATTTTGTTTACCCGAACGATATCGGGCCGGGTATCTATGATATTCATTCACCACGTGTGCCGTCAGTTGAGGAGATGGTAGACCTGCTCAGGGCAGCCCTGAAACACGTATCCAAAGATCGTTTGTGGGTCAATCCCGACTGCGGTCTAAAAACACGTGGCTGGGAAGAGACAGAAGCGGCACTGATTAACATGGTGAATGCTGCTAAGATTGTAAGAGAAGAAATTAATAAGTTAATACGGTAAATGTGGAAAACGCCCTGTTTCTCCGACATTCTGATTTATAACAATATCGGCAGGGTGTCGTCCCCGTCTTGCCTGTCCGCCATAGCCATGGCGACGGCGGAATCGGGGCTTGCCCGCCAGTGTGTAAGGCGGGATCCAGTGTCGTTTGTTTTCTAAGGTTTAAGGATAAAAAACACTGATTTCAGATTGAAATTTATCTAAATCATCACAACTTTGCGAATAATTAGTAATGCCCAGTATTTTCCGGGCATTTTTTTATAGTATGTATAAAATTTTATTTTACTCCAAATGTCACCCTGACAACAGCCACAATATCCTTCTCCCGGGTGCTCGTATCATACATTCCGTAATCCGACACCATCGTTGAATTGGGTGGAACTACCTGGATTACTCCCATTTTAGCGTTACGGATTGAACCGATTTTACCATTGGCGGCGGACGCTATTTTTTCAGCCCTCTTCAGGGCGTCACGAGTAGCTTCCTCCATCAACCCGATCCGCGCTTCTTCGATATTGTTATAGTAATATTCAGGGCTGTAGAGCTGGACTGGTATCCCCTTCAACATAAGTGATTCGGCAGCTTCAGCGACTTTGGTCACAAGATCGATGTCGTCAGACCTTACGACAAATTCCTGGTTTACCTGGTATCCCAGGATTTTCCCTGTTGGCATTCCTTTATCGTTATATTCCTGGGTCGTATAGTTATAAGGTGTCATAAAGCTCACGATATCATCCGGCAATTCTTTTTCCTTGAAATAACTCTGAATTTGCCCACGATGATTCTGTAATTGCTCCGTGGCTTTCTGGAGGGTGGGCGCGTTCTCGTTGATGGTTCCACGCCAGGTGATAAAATCTGACGATACTCGCATCCGTGCCGAGCCGGTAACCGAAATTGTATCAGATGCTCGTTTTACAGCGCGTACTGCTCCACTGGCAATGGCTGCTGCTATCACAATAGCCAGCGCTATGACAAAATATCCCCAGAAGTTGGAGCGCAAAGTATTATTGTTCATTCATCCCTCCCTGAAAGAATGACGTTGACTTATTTCAGTGTACTTGATTATTTCAAACCAAATAACCTTAAAACAAACGACACTGGATTGGCGAAGTTGAACTTCACCGAGCTACACTACGTTCCGGTTCAAGATCAAGTCTGGAATGACAACCTTGCTTGCTTTCTCAAAAACTGAAGCTCATTTATACTCAGCGATTGATAATTGAGATAATATATCGAGTTCAATTTCGAAATGTTACACGGCGAGAGAATGCTCTGAAGAAATATCACCCGCCTGGTTATCCCTGATCAGACGCCCCAGAAGCAAAATGTCGTCTTTGAGTTTCACCATTGAGGTTAACGGATCATTAAGGCAATCTTCCATGGAAAGTAGGAATACCTCTTCTGATAGAAAGATCGAACCTTTATATGAATTCATCGGACGGAGGGCTGCTTTCTCGATTATCTGGTTACTGGTAACCGTCATTCTGTTCTGATTACTGTTGCTTTCCACCAGGTACTCAAGCAGCATCTCAACAACAATAAACAGACCTTCCACCCTTGCCATGAGGGCTGATTCAGTGTACTTGTGCAGAGGCAGGAGTCTTTTTAAACCTTCCAGGAAAGATTCAGGGGTTTTAGGATAATTGAAAAATGTCCTGGTGGCAGCTTCTACATTTTTAACCTGGGTGGAGACGATGTATTGATAGGACCGTGCATGCATGATGGCCTCCCGAATTTTACCCATCCCGTAACGAAGCCAGTTATGTTGCTCTATAATAAACTATGAACTCGTTTTGCCCATTATCTATGACCACTCTCACATAATTACACTGAAAAGCTCTAATTCCCGTTCCTTCTAGGGATATAATACAATAAAAAAACCAAATACACCAAAAAGTGTTTGAAAATGGTAATCTAGACTGAATTTGGGTTTAATCGTTTGTTCAGAATTGAATAATAAGGCATAAACTACAGCAATAATAATCTCTTAGGAAACGCAAGGTTCAGCTATTTATTATCCTTCTGCAGTTTTCTCAAGAGATCGGAGAGGGAAACAATATCTTCTTCCAGTTTTGTCAGAGAGGTACGTGGATCATTAAAAAATCCATCACGGGTCATTAAACTGCTGACAGGTTCACGAGATCCGGTTTTCCAGTGATAATGGCTTAAAGGACGTAAATCAGCTTCCTGTTCAATAAGCTCACGATCCCACGATTGATCTGAATCCAGGTTAATTATGAAGTTTATTATGCATTCCGATACGTGATAAAATCCTTCAACACGTTTTTTCCATGTATCCGGGGTAGATTTTTCTATTGGCAGGAGATCTTTTAACAGTTTGACGAATTCTTCAGGATTTTGTTTAACATGAATATAGAGTTCCGCGGATGTATCCAGTTTTTCAACTAAGTTTTCATCCAGGTATGTATAGTCTTCACCAAACATATTATTGACCCCCGTTGCATTTTGACGACATAAAATTGTTATAATTACTATGGAATATGATTCCCTATCATAAAAAAAATCTGGATCATATTGCAAGCATTTCAACAGTAATTAAAAAAGAACTCGAAAAAAAGCTTCGCATCATTTATGATGCGAAGCATTCATATTTAATGAAATAATTTCTAGATAATAAACGGATCAAGAGGAAGGTCTTTATCAAGAACCTCGTTGCCGTCCTCAGATATCAGGATCATGTTTTCTGTTCTGTATGCTCCTTCACCCTTTTCATACATGCCGGGTTCCGAAGTAACGATCATCCCCGGTTCGAGTACGATTCCCTGCCTTAGTGGAATTCCGAAATCGTCAACACCGTCATCCAGTTTCGCCAGGACTGGTAATTCGTGGACATACGCGCCGCCGGTACCGTGACCTGCCCCGTGGAATGGTTTATCGATTCCCGCTGCTTTTAAACCGGCAACATACGCATTACCTGCATCACAGGCCTTACGTCCCGGCTGGCAGGCGTCAATAACGTCGGTCATCCATTTTTCCTGGAGAATTTTCATTCCCTCGATCATCGGTGGAATCTCTTTATTAAGCACAATCATCCTTGTCATATCAGTGCAGATACCCTTGTAGACAATTCCCCAGTCCACCAGCATCATTTTCCCATCTTTCAGCGGCCTGGGATCGCGTGTCATATCGGGATGGGGTGTATCCGCGTCATAGTCCATGGCGACAATCGTATCAAATGATACAGCCTCGACTCCAAGATCCGTTCCCCATTCATCCATCGCGTCACGGAAATCGAAGTCTGTTTTTGTTTCGAGGTTTGCCGGTAGCCATTCTTCCACCATGTACCTGAATTTACGTGTAGCCAGGTCAATGCCTTGCCTGATAAGATCCAGTTCCAAGTCGCCCTTGATCATTCTTAAACGATCAATAAATCCTGACGGTACTTTCAGGTTCTCTACACCAACCATCTTTGGCAATGCCAGGTAGATATCCAAGGCCATCCCACGTGTATCCAGGATCAGTGTGTCATATTTTCCAACCAGTTTTTTCAGCTCCGGGTAACGATGTGGATGTTCGGCTGCCCAGATAAAAGGTTCTACACCGGGAATTTCAGGGATCCTGTTTTCGTAACGACCATCTGTGATAAACCAGGTCTTATCAGGTGTCACGAGAAAGTGAGCGTCCTTTTGAAAATCTACCGGAATTCCTGTCAACCAACCAACATTGGAAGGATCGGTTACCAGCATTGGAGCATTATCTTCGATTTTTAATGCTTCTTTCAGCCTGTTGATTCTTTCTACGAGCAGTTCAGTTGGTGCTGCCATGATGTATCTCCCAGCTTGTGAATTTATTTTTCATAATAACATGAAAAATCTTGATATTAGAAAGTTCAAATCTGATGTGATTTAGTGAAACAGAGAATTTATTTGAGAGATTGTTCATAAGCAAGGTGTTCGAGGAGGACTACAAAACCAAATAAGGAAATGCATTCCGTTGTCAACTGTATTTTTCCAGCACCTTTTAGTAAAAACATGGTCTCTCTGAATTTGAGTTGATCTTAACTGATTCCTATATTCTTTTACCCGCATCTTCAAGAAGTACTCTAAGTTGAATTGGTGTACCAGGTACTGATACACCTTGAGATCACGTCCATGGCATCCCCGCTTATTAATGGGAGGTATTTTGAAATCCGGGTTAGCTAAAGGAACACCGCATACAATTTTATATGCTGCGCTTTGGACTGCTGTAGTAGCTCTCTTCTTGACTCTCAGGCTTGTTCATCAGAGTTATATGCTCACCTCTCCGCCGGGTAATATTTTAATAATCGATTCTCTCTATTATTACCAGTGGGCTGAAAAAATAGCAGGTGGCCATGGTCTTGGACCGACAGTATTTTTTATGAGTCCCCTCTACCCCATTTTTATTGCATTCGCGATTCAACTCAGTTCGTCGGGTGTAGCGGCTACATTCCTGCTCCAGATAATCCTCTCACTGGGTACGCTGGGTTTGATTGGAAATTTTACAGCCCGACGTTTTGGCCCTGCCGCCGGAGTTTTAGCCGGCCTGATCTACGCCATCTATGCCCCCTCGATTTATTACGACAGTGTAATCTTAAGTTCTACCCTGATCCTGTTCCTGACAATGGCCGCGATTACCTGCCTGGATATCGCGGAACAAAAAGGACAAAGATTCCCGGTTATCCTGGCTGGTATAGCTATCGGATTGTCTGCACTTGCAAGGCCGAATGCTCTAATCCTTCTTGTTGTGTTTGGTTTCGTACTGGTAAAAAGATGGAAAAAATACGGGATCGAACAGGCAGCCGTGCTGGTTATAACGACCCTGCTGGTCATTTTTCCAGCAGGACTTAGAAACTACTTGCATGGTGGCGAATGGTATTTAACCACAAATTCCGCCGGGGTAAATTTTCACATCGGAAATAATGAAGATTCCAACGGATTATACACAGAAGCTCCATTCCTTTCATCCGCTGAACCAACTTTCGAAGCTGCGGAATACCGTTCAGTAGCTCAATTGCGAACAGGAAAAACTCTTACCCTTACCCAAGCTTCTCGATACTGGATGGGACAGGGCTTGAGCTGGATTCTCTCAAATCCGGTTGAATGGCTGCTGTTGGAAGGTAAAAAGCTGGTCTATTTCCTGAACAGGGTTGAATCTCCAAATAACGTCAGCTTTTATGGAATTCGAGAATACTCTGGAGTAGTCCGTAAACTGGGCTTTTTGAATTTTGGACTGATAGCCCCCCTTGGACTTATCGGCCTGGTCATAGCAAGGAAGGAAGCCGGTTGGCATTTATCAGCGGCACTTGTGATCGGTTACCTGGCTGCGTCACTAATATTCTTTGTCGCCGGTGAATACAGGTACCCGATAATCGGGGTGATTATCGCCTATGGAGCTGGATCACTTGTTCGCATCTTTAGCAGGCTTCGACATAAGGAGATCGAACAGGCTCAGATTGCGATGATCGGTATCCTGGTATTGTTGATGATCTGCAACATCCCCTGGAAAACCATGCGTACCCTGACTTCACCACGCATGGATTATTTCAACTGGGCGTCCGTCTCATTCGCCAACAGGGATCTTATCAATGCCAGCCTGCTATTTACTGCGTCACTATCATGGGATCCTACCTGGCAGGAAGCTCATGTACAACTTGCCCAGGTATATGATGAGATGGAATTGACAGAGTTGGCTGATAAAGAATATTCAGCCGCCGGAATTACCAGGGAAGAGCTGAATGTAGCAAGGAAACGTGAACAGGTGGAAAACCTGATCCCCGACTCACTTGGAATTGATGGTGACCTGGAAAATATCTCTACAGAACGGTTGGCGATCCTGGGATCCCATTTCCTGCGATTGGAAAAATTCCACCAGGCAGCACTGGTCTTTGAATCGGTTGTAGAACGTGACAGCACCGACCTTGACATCCTCTTTCAATACGCCTTTTCTTTAGAAGCTGTCGGAAATCGAAGAAAAGCCTTGCACTTATATTACTCCATTGAACAGAAAAAACCCGATGATCCATTAATACCTTACCGGATTGCCTGGACTCAATTTGGGATGAACGAAATAAAATCTGCTCAGTCCACATTAGTACGGGTAGATAATAAAGGTGCAGAACTACCCGATAAAGAAAGTAGAGACTATTGGAAGAGAGTTGTAGAAAGGACAAGGAATACGTTTTTGAACTATTAGTCGTTTACAATTAGTGGAAACATAAAGATTGAAATATCGCATTTTAATAGCAGATGATCACCCGGGAGATTCCAGGGAACTTAGAATTGCGCTGGAGGCCGAAGATTTTAAAGTTACTGTTGAAGCTGACGGCGCTGTTGCTCTTGAAGAGATTCTGGATGGTAAATTTGACGCGCTAATCTGTGAACTTGTTCTTCCCTCCATTGGTGGACCGGAGATTATACATCGTATCCTCTCCGAGTTCCCCGGTTTTCCAGTTTTTGTTTGGACAAGGTTTGGTTCAATCGATAAGGCTTTTGAATTCGCACAACTCGGGGCTGCATCTTTTTCCGTTAAAACTGATAATTCTCTTGAATCATTTGTGGATGATATTTCTAATATTCTCTCCGGTGAATCAAAAACCACAGAAGAGACGGATCAGGAAGAATCGAAACTTCCATTTACGCAATACATCTCCCGAAACGTTGAAGTAGAATCGATCTTTAAAACTGCGGTTGAAAAGATTGCAAAAGCTCCCACAACTGTGTTGATAACCGGTGAGTCCGGTTCAGGAAAGGAGTTGCTGGCAAAAACCATCCATCATTACAGTCCCCGCAAAGATAACCCGTGGGTAGCCGTTCACTGCGCCGCCCTGCCGGAAAACCTGATAGAGAGCGAATTGTTCGGTCATGAAAAGGGATCATTTACAAGCGCGTCCAGCCAAAGGCTCGGAAGGTTTGAGCAGGCAAATACAGGAACGTTTTTCCTTGATGAAGTTGGTGACTTAAGTCCGGTCGTCCAGACAAAATTATTGAGGGTTCTCCAGGAAAGAACCATTGAGAGAGTGGGAAGTAATAAACCTGTAAAAGTTGATGTGCGAATAATCGCCGCGACTAACCGTGATTTAAGCGAAATGGTCAAGAGCGGTGATTTCAGGCAGGACCTGTTCTATCGAATAAGTGTTATCAATCTTGAATTACCCCCATTGAGAGAGAGGCCGGAGGATATACCGGGTTTGGCGAATTTTTTTGTAAACAGGTTCAGGAAAAAGGTAGGACGTGATGAAATGGTCATTCCTCCACGGACAATGTCTATCCTGAGGGACTACAGTTGGCCGGGTAATGTTCGTGAGTTGGAAAATGTTATCGAACGAGCGGTGGTACTGGCTGAAAAGAATATTATTGAACTGGAAGATTTACCTGATGAGATAATTCAATCAGACAAAACCGATATCGATACTTCAAGCCTGCGCGAAGCAAAAGCGGAATTTGAAAAAGAATTTATTATAAAAGCCCTGAGACTATCTTTCGGAAATGTGTCGGCTACTGCGGATACTCTCGACATTGCCAGGAAAAACCTGCAGGAGAAAATAAAAAAATACGAAATCGATGTTGATTCCATGAGAAAGGAAAAATAATCCGCGTAAAGTCTTATCTTATTACAACATTCTATTTGGAACATACTTTTGTAGTAATGATTTAATAATATGTAATCTTGCATTTCGGAGCGAAGATGACCGGCCGTAAATACAAATTACTTCTTGTAGACGATAATCCCGAGATATGTGATGCCTATGAAACATTGTTGCCATCACATAATTTTACGGTGGAATCTGCCCGGACATACGAAGCAGGTCTTAAAAAACTAAAAGCGACCAGGTATGATATAATACTCCTGGATATGAGATTACCTGACGGGACAGGGGAAGATCTGTTCATGGAGTTGCAGAACAATTTGGAATGTGAAATTAACAGAGAGACTCCTGTTGCGATTTTTACAGGTTATCCTGATGATAAAACCCGGGGTAGGCTCCTGGACCTGGGCGTTGTCGCCTACCTTATCAAACCGTTCGATACCAAGGCACTGGCTAGTGTTCTCGACAACCTGATGGAAATCGAACGAAGAAAACGTCAAAATTTAAAACTTACCCGCCAGCTTGAAGATATTCAACGTTTTAATGATCTTGTTTTTAACACACTCCCATCCGGATTAATAATTTTGGATGTAGATGATAAAATTGTTCTCGCAAACATCGCGGCACATAGTATCCTGGATTTTCCTGCTGATGAGTTAATTGGAATGAATCTTCCTTCAATTGTTGGTGAAGAAGAATTTCAACATATAATTTCACAGGTTGATAATTCACACTCGGAGAACCGTGAAATTGAAATCGAACTGGAAAACTTCACGTTAACAATTGGCTTTACAATCGCCACGCTAACCAACCGCGAAGAAAAGAATATCGGAAAGATATTAATTTTCAGAGATATAACAACAATAAAAGCCTTGGCTGAGGAAACTAAACGTGTTGAACGGCTGGCGAGTATGGGTACTCTTGCCAGTGGAATCGCCCACGAAGTAAAAAACCCTCTTGCCGGGATAAAAGCAATGGCGCAAGTTCTTGAGGGTGCAACCACCGAGGATCCGCAATTATCAAGCTATTCAAGAAGAATTATAGGACAGGTAGATCGTCTTAACGGGCTCTTGAATAGTTTCTTCTCGATTGCCCGCGCAAAAAAGAGTGAACGGAGGATTTTCCCTCTTGATTCTGTCTTCCGGGAAGTAATCCCGTTAGTGTCAGGCACGGCAAAGAAAAGAATGATCGAGATAGAGCTGCAGGCCCCTGAAGACGTCGAGGTTTTTGCACGTCCGGATCAACTACAGCAGGTTCTGCTGAACTTGATCCTTAATGCTATTGAAGCATCACCCTCAAAATCCAGAGTCTGTATCGAGGTTGATCCACCCGTGGAGAAGTCTGTAAAACGTCCAATTTTTGGCGAACATAGAGCTCCCGACAGACCATTCATGCAGACGGCAAACAGCGTGGTGATAAGGATAGTCGACAATGGACCTGGTATAGCAAAAGAGCAGGTTCAACGAATATTCGATCCATTTTATACTACTAAAGAGCAGGGTACCGGTTTAGGATTGTTTATTGTGCATCAACTGGTCAAGGATGAGCTGGGTGGACAAATTGATGTTCTTTCCAAAAATGGGGAGACTGTTTTTGCGTTTATTCTTCCAACATTGCCGATGACTATCGTAGCAGAACCTTCGCCACTGGATTTACCGGGAACACCCGGTTTTATGGAGACAGATAATAGTTAAATTTATAGGAAACATGGAGCTGATATGCGAAGCTCTGACAAATTCAGAAAATTGTTGCCGCGGACATGTTTTTTTCTATTGTCAATCTGCATAACAGTCTGTTTAACTTCATGCAAAAAAGAGCCCGCTAGCGATGTAAAAAAAGCCACTGACCAGCAAGAGCAGACAATGCTAATCGGTCATATAAAGCCTGGAATTGTTCGGCTACCGGGATTAAACGTAGAATTTGAAATACCTGTAGCAGTTTACGCAAAGGATCATGGCGGCCAATGGTTGGCAAACTCGACTGGTGGAGGTTTTAAACTTGCTATTGCCCTGTTTGAAAACGCTGAAGGCAAGAGCGATCCATACGCTATTGTTAAAAAGCGCGCGAAAACATTACTGAGTGAAGCGGTAGATCCAGTCAAAATTGATACGACGTTGTTGAACAATCTAAACGCTGTAAAAGGTTATGAATCAAGATTGATTCTAAAAGAATCCGCGGCACATAACAAAAAACTTATCTCTTCCAGGACTTATTATATACTGGCAGTACAGTTCACAGACAATAAAATCCTTGTATTTTCAATTGATGCAAACGATAAATCTTTTGATAATACTGGCGAAACTTTCGATCAGTTGATATCGACTATTCGGACATTCAATAACCATGCGGGAAAATATGAAAAAACAGACACATAAAACTAGAACATGGAATCATATAAGATCATTATATCTTCTTCACTTCATATTCCTCCTCTTTCTGCAACTGCCTTGTCTGGCAGGTGATGAAATGGAAGAAGTTAAATTAGACCTTGGAAACCTTGGAACGGTTATGGTTCCTGAGGGATGGTTCATACTGGAAAAAGGAACGGATATGATAAAACTTTCCAGCGCTGACAGGCAATCGTTTGGTTATTACAGAAAGCTGGAAAACAGATCATATAACAAGACCGTTGAAGAGCTGGAAGCACGGGCTGTTGAACTGGGACTGCCTAATAAAATCCGAACCGTGGATAAAAAATGGCTGAAAAAAACAGGCTTTGACAACGGCAAATTTGCGTTGGGTACTACACACTTAGGCCTGGAAGCCGAAAAAAGCGACTCAAACGTTAGTTCAGAATCCAGTTTTACCAGGTACTATATGGTCGTCTTATATGAAAAAGGAGATGACTGCTACTGGCTGGAGGCCTGGACGGATAGCCTACCAGACGATGCACTGCTTCTTAACAGGTTACAAAGGTCGTGGAGTTTGAATAAAAACGAGGACGACTAGGAAGAATAAGAGATCTATTTACCCACCGAGCTGATATTTGATTCCTCATTGGTACTACTCTCAACTTTATCTCTGTCAACGGATTCATTATTTAATTGATCAGGATTCAGCTCGATAATTTTAGCTTCTTTGGTAACTTTTCCACCATTTTTAATAACCGCGCGGTCAATTTCTGTAATAACTTCCCTGTTGATACCACGTCTTTTTAGTACTGTCGGTAATGTTTTAAAAATTATCATCAGGTCAACGGTCAAAGATTGATGCTGCACGTACCACAAATCATGTTCGAATTTCTGCTTCCAGGTAATGGCGTTTCTTCCGTTTACCTGTGCCCATCCGGTGATTCCGGGAAGAGCATTAAAACGTTCCAGTTCACGTTCAGTACAATTATCTGTGAAACATGCAAGCTGTGGTCTTGGCCCAACGAGGCTCATGTCTCCACGGATGACATTGATCAATTGCGGTAATTCGTCAAGGCTAGTGTGCCGCAGGAAACGTCCCAGCAGCGTTAAGCGTTCTTCGTCAGGGAGTAAATCACCGTTAGCATCAACATCATTTTTCATCGTCCGGAATTTGTACATCTTAAAAGGTTTATTCCTGTACCCCATTCTCATCTGGCGAAAATGGACAGGTCTCTTGATAGTCAGCCAGATTAAAAAAACCGAAAGCAGGTATACCGGTGAAAGAAGGAAAAACAGCAACAATGCACCGAATAAATCGAAAAATCTCTTGGTCCGTGTGTAGGTCATAATTCTTTCGAGAAAATAGATTGCCTGGAAAACCGTCAAGATTAAAAATTCAGCCAAAGATACGGAGTCCCCGTGGAATTCGCAAGAAAACAATTGATTGGAATTTACTGGAAAGACACAACATGAGACATTGCTCACTCGATTTCTTACAATAAGATATTTCGTTAATCACTGTTATTATCTGCTGAAATGCTGTATGTTTTTACCTGTTTGATTTTTATCTCAATATTAAATTCGGCTTGCGGAACAGATGAAGAAATTTGAAGGAAAAAAGCTTCTATTCCTGGTAAACAACGACTGGTTTTTTGTATCTCACCGGTTACTCCTTGCGAGAGCTGCAAAAAAGGAAGGATTCGAAGTTGTAGTAGCAACCCGGGTCAATGACGACGCCGATGTGATAGTACGTGAAGGATTTAAATTATATCCTCTGAAATACTTTTTTGGTGATAACCTGAATCCCTTAAAAGAAATCCTGGCGATCTTTGAGCTGATAGCCATATATCTGAATGAACGTCCCATTATTGTTCATAACATCGGGTTAAAAGCTTCCCTGGTAGGTTCTGTTTCCGCGTTGATTTACAGGAAACCGGGAATTGTAAACTACCTAACCGGTCTCGGTTATATCTTTACACACCAAAAATTCAAAACACGGCTGTTGCGGAAAATTATCTTTTTTGTTTTTTCGATCCTGCAGAAAAGAAAAAAAACCCGGTTTGTATTCCAGAATGCCTTTGACAGGTCCGAGTTTATAAATAATGACGCAGTATCAGAAAATAATTCACTGTTAATCAGGGGATCAGGTGTTGACACTGAGGCATACCGCTATGAACCTGAACCACCGGGAGAACCGGTCGTTCTCTTTGCCGGTAGAATATTATGGGATAAAGGAGTTGGAGATTTAGTTGAAGCGGTAAAGATCCTGCGGCAACGAAAACTGAATTTTACAACGATTATTGCCGGTACACCTGACAAGGGTAATCCTAATGCCGTACCGGAAAAAGTACTTGAACAATGGAATAATGATGGTACAGTGGAATGGATAGGATACCAGTCTGATATGCCTTCAGTTATCGCAAATTCACATATAGTGTGTTTACCAACATTCTACCGGGAGGGTTTACCTAAAATACTTATTGAATCAGCATCATGTGGACGCCCAATCGTGACAACAGATATTCCGGGATGTAATGACCTGGTGCGTCACCAGGTAAACGGTTTGCTTTGTCCGACCAAATCACCGGAATCCCTGGCAGACGCCATGCAAATACTGATCGAATCAAAAAAATTAAGGTCCAGCTACGGCCTGAAAAGCAGAAAACTGGTGCAGGAGCATTTTTCTATCGAAAATATAATTGAACAAACCTTTTCAGTATACAATGAGCTATTAAGCCAATAATCATGAATATCCGTTTAGCCATCCATAACGAGGAACATCAGTATCATAACCGCTGGCTTCAGCGTTGCCGGGAACTTGGAATAGAGTGTGTTAAAGTTGATGCATTCGGGAATGATGTGGTTGAGAGGCTCAGGGAATTTGATGGTTTTCTCTGGCGATATGCCTTCCACGATACAGCAGAGATACGTTTCGCCCATTCTATCCTTACATCTTTAGAGATTATGGATTTAACAGTATTCCCGGATTATCAAACCCGTTGGCATTATGACGATAAGGTGGCTCAAAAATACCTGCTGGAAACATCAAACTCTCCAATAGTGGACACGCATGTCTTTTATAACATAAATGACTCGCTGGATTGGCTGAAAGAAGCAGAGTACCCGCTGGTATTTAAACTAAGAACCGGTGCTTCTTCAGTGAATGTAAAACTGCTGAACTCCTTTTCTGAAGCGTATAAATTAACCCGAAAAGCTTTCAAAAAAGGTTTCACTTCCAGTGAATCATTGCTTGCAAACAGGGACGCAAAGATTAACAAAATTAAAAATATCAAAGGTTTTAAGAATAAAATAGGTAAACTGCGTTCAGGTTTCAGGAAACTGACTGCCCTTAAAAAGTATTCTCCCCGTGAGACTCAATATGTTTATTTTCAGAAATTTCTCCCGGGAAACGAATATGATACACGAGTAGTGATTATTGGAAACAGGGGTTGGGCTTTCAGGAGGATGAACAGGAAGAATGATTTCAGAGCATCAGGCGGCGGTAACCTTCAATTTGATCCGGGAAAGATAGATACAGATCTGGTTAAAATAGCGTTCGATGTCAGTAAAATACATAGATTTCAATGTATGGCCTATGATTTTTTATATGATCAGAACAGGCAACCCAGGATAAACGAGATAAGCTATTCTTTTGTGGGCGGTGAGGTTATAAATTCCTGTCCGGGATACTGGGACAGGGATTTGAACTGGCATGAAGGGAATATGTACGCCGAAGATGCTATTTTGGACGATCTCGTAGAGGAGATTAAAAATAATCAGCTATAGTATTTATCTTTTTAATAGTTTATAATTTCAGCTCCTTTACTACGGTTAACATTCTATAAATATAAAGAATTCATGGCTCCGAAATTTTTAGGACACAGCGCTGTTTATTTCATTGCACGAGTAGTTTCCGGGGCAGTGAACATCCTTGCTATTGGTATATATACCCGCCTTCTTCAGCCAGACCAGTATGGACATTATGTAGTAGTCCTGGCAGGTATGGATTTCGCTCATCGTACCTTGTTTCGCTGGCTCGAGATGGGACTTGTCAGGTACTTGCCCGCTTACAAGGATAGACGATCTGTTTTCCTCTCAACAGCTGCTGCAGGATTTTCTCTTGCTGTTTCGATAACGGTTATAGTCGGAATTGTTACACTTATAATACAGCCCAAGGGATTACCCGTAAACCTGATTTCCGCCGGTATTATTCTGCTCTGGGTAAATACCTGGTTCGAATTGAACCTTGAATTGATCCGCGCTGATCTCTCCCCGAAGCGTTATGGAATAATGGAGATAATCAGGTCAATTCTTGCGTTGGGCACTGGTGCCCTGCTTGCTTACCTGGGATATGGAGCCTTTGGAGTACTAACAGGATTAATCGTCGGAAGGATGATCCCGGCATTACTTTTTATG
Source organism: bacterium (assembly GCA_028278125.1). Next base: position 30,222 of record JANQEY010000233.1, read on the forward strand.
ATGAAGGAATGGCGGTTTGTCAGGTTCAGTAATATAGATTTATCTATTCTCAAAAGATTGTTGAACTACGGTTTACCCTTGATGGTCAGTTATGCCGTAGCCTTCCTGATAGATGCTTCGGATAGAATTCTGTTAAGTCTTTTTAAGGGTCCGGAGGCTTCAGGATTATATGCAGCCGGATATGACATCGCCCAGCGAAGTATTGTCATGCTTACTGCTATTATCCACCTTGCAGCGTATCCACTTGCTGTCCGTGCACTCGAAGATGGTGGAATTAAAGCTGCCCAGGAACAGATGCGCCAGAATTTCCAGGGGCTTTTACTGGTAGCGATGCCTGCCGCTGTTGGTTTAATATTGTTGGCACCTAACCTTTCAGCAACTGTTTTGGGTAAAGAATTCCAGGAGACTGCCAGGACGCTGATACCAATAATTGCGACGGGTATTTTCTTTTTCGCTATCAGGTCTTTTTACGCGAACTACGCGTTTCAGCTTACGGGAAGAACATCATACCAGATGTGGATTGTTATAGTTACCGCAATTCTGAATGTCAGTTTAAATCTTTGGTTGATTCCCAAGCTGGGTATTACGGGTGCAGCGTACGCTTCTGTAAGCTCATATTTCTTCGCCATGATTCTCAGTATTTACATGGGAAGACGAATATTCCCGTTACCATTTCATCTCGGTGATATTTCTAAAATAGTCATAATTACAGGTTTAATGGCGCTGGCATTGTGGCCTACATTAAAATATGACGGAGTCATGATCCTGGCATTACAGATTCTGATCGGCCTGGTAGTTGTCGTTGGAATGAGTATTATATATGATATCCTGGGAATCAGGTCGGTTGTGCTCAGGAGGATTAAGAGAAGATCGTAAACTGTTAGATTGATTATTTTATCTATTCAATATGCTCTTATATGGCAGCAAATTCGAATAAAAAACCTCGGATCCTGTTTATCATTGGATCCCTTACTCGAGGTGGAGCCGAGACACAGCTAACCCGTCTCGTGACTGCAATGAAAGCTCACAACTGGCAGGTTGCGGTTATCAGCATCCTTCCAGAAACAGGCTACGCGGAGGAACTTCGAAGAGCATCCGTTCCTGTATTTTCACTTTCTTCAGAACATCCATCCTTTTCTAATATTTTCTCAATAGTTCGATCATTTTATAATCATCTCCGACATCTTTCTCCGGATATACTCGTAAGTTTTTTGATCCATGCGGATATATTAGCCCGTATAGTAGGAAAAATCGCAAAAGTCCCTGTTATCATTAACTCTATCAGGAATGAATCATTTGCAGGATCACACGGACAAAAAAGTGTAAAAAACCTGGTTCGTGAAATGATGTACAGATCTACAAACTTTTTATCGGACAAGATTGTCCTTAATTCAAAAAACGCCGAGAAGGTGCTAACAGAAAAGAAGGTTATCGACAGAAATAAGAACGAGTTAATCTATAATGGAATTGAATGTTCTGAATATGAATTCACAAAACAACAGGTAGTTTCCCTTCGATCTGAATTGGGTTTAACGGATAACAGTTTCGCCTGGTTTACGGCCGGCAGACTTGAGGAACAGAAAGACTATCCCCTAATGCTCGATGCGTTTGCGATCCATCAAAGGGAATATCCCAACAATTACCTTTTTATAGCTGGTGATGGATCGCTAAAGGATCAAATCCTTGAAAAAATCAATCAACTCAATCTAAGTGATAACGTTAGACTCCTGGGATTACGGAAGGACATTCCCTTGTTATTAAACGCTATGGATGCACTGATTTTATCATCAAAATGGGAGGGATTACCAAACATCGTTATTGAAGCATCCACAGCAGGGCTTCCGGTTGTTGCTACCGATGTTGGTGGCGTTCGGGAGATAATAGAACCTGGAACAAATGGGTTGATTGTTTCACAGGGAAACGAAGAGATGTTAGCTGGAGCAATGGATACTATTGTTACTATGTCATCGGATAAACGCAGGGTGTGGGGAGAGGCAGGTAAATCTTTAGTAAAAGACAGATTTGAGCTGAACAGTATTGTAGATCAATGGTGCAGCCTGTTCGAAGAACTACATGCTCAATAAATCAGAGGTGTCCAGTCACAGAAATACTGTACCGTCTTAACAACCGTTCACGTGCCGCTAAACCCAGCCCAATGATAAATCCAAGAGTGAGTGCGTCCTCCCCGTCCAGCAGGTAACATTGAAAAAGCGATGCCGCGAAAAAGCCACAGATGGCCAGGATCATTCCCCGGTAAATGTCCCTGGAGAAACTTACCACTTTTGTTCTTCGCAGGTCTTTAATTCCATGCCATATAAGCAGAATTAAAACAACTGACACGGTTACAACACCAAGCAACCCGGTTGTTGCCCACATATGCAGAGGATCACTATGAGCATGCGCTATTGAATAATATTCATGTTCAGGCAGGTAGTCATCTCTGAACTTTGGCCAGTTTCCGGGACCAATACCAAGTACGGGATAATCCTTTCCAAGATCCCAGGCGGCCTGCCAGAGATATATCCGGTCCTGTTCACTCTCTGTCTTCAACTGGATACTGTTGACAACTCTCGTCCTGAATCCTTCCGACACCAGGGCAAAAACAATTACAGCCGCAATCCCAATCAGTAGATACCTTATTGCTGCTTTTCTCCCCAGCGAGATAAAAAATATACTGGTGCCAACAAACGCACCGATCCAGGGACTCCTTTTATATAGAATGATCAACGACATCAGGATAATCGCCATCGCAATCCAGATCCACCTGGCCCGTTTACCTCTTGAGTTCCAGGCAGCAGGTAGCCAGAGTAGTAGAATCATCATCTGAACCCCGGCAAAAGTCAGTGTTGTATTCAGCAAACCACGGGGGGCATAAAGGTCTAAAACTTGTATCTCATTGATCGGACCTCGAATCTCCTGGTGGTATATGGGATCAAGTCCCGTCAAGTGCTGAAAAAGCGCGTACAGACTTGCTATTACACCGGCGATTAGAATTGTCTGCATCCCATACTTCAAAACACGCGGATGTCTACCAAGCAGTAATACGGATATCAATCCGACCAGAGGTAGCAGGTAATATCGGGCAACAGTCGAAAGGGAATGCATAGGGTAATCACTCAAGATTGCTGATAACAATTGAACGAGCATTGCAGCGATTACCCCGTAGATGACGGGATGGAACAAGGGACGATCAAGTCGCTGGTGCCAGAAAGAATAGAGAAACAAAATAACGCCGGTTCCTGCAACTACCTGGGGCAGGAAAATTCCTGTTTCAAGGCTGGCAGCAAAAACTGAAACATAAATTGTAGTTATATTGCGCCATTTATACCGGCTGCGAAGTGAGAAAACTTTAGGTGGAACCATTTGTATCTCTAAATTATCCGCTGTACAATGTAGTTACTAAGTAAATTCAAAGCTAACAATATTGCAGCGTTTGAAGTTTTGATCTATTTCCAACTTGCCAGCTAACTGATTCTAAAAAATGTACCGGTTAAAAGAGATTGAACACACTGCCGATATTGGTTTCGTGGTGTCCGCTGACAGCAAGGTAGAGCTTGTACATGGCAGTATCAATGCCCTGACATCAATCATGGGTATTGATTTTCAATCCCAAATAGAAACCTTCAATATAAAGGAGAACGGTAGTATAAGAATTTCTGGAGAGGATGATGTAGATGCCCTAATCCAGACTCTGAACGAATGGCTGTACATGTGCCAGGTAAAAAGACAATATCATCTCCCGGTAGAAATAGAATGGAAGGGAAATATAATATTCATGAGATGTGATGTTTATCAGCTGGATGAAACAGTAAAGATCGAAACAGAGATTAAAGCAATCACATACCATAATGCTTATATAAATTCACCGAACAGAACTGATCCTGAGTGGAAAACACTGTGGATCGCTGATATTTAACTCGAAATAGTTGAACATGAAAAATACTCTCCCAAAACTGGAACGGTTGGATTCATTCCGCTGGAAAATTCCCCGTGACAAATCACAGGGGATGATAACAGATGGAATCATCTACAGCTCCTCAAAGTTGATCGATGCAGTAAAGAATGACGCTTCAATCAACCAGGTTGCAAATGTCGCAACGCTGCCGGGTATTGTCGGATCATCATTGGCGATGCCTGATATCCACTGGGGATACGGATTTCCTATTGGAGGTGTAGCTGCGTTTGATGTTGAAAATGGTGTTATCAGTCCAGGTGGTGTGGGATATGATATAAACTGTGGAGTAAATCTTACCCGTACAAATCTTACGGCATCCGAAATTAAATCCCGGCTGCCGTTACTGGCTGATTCGCTATTTACCGGTATTCCCTGTGGTGTCGGGATTGGTGGTGATATACATCTTTCACAGAAGGAGTCCAGGCGGGTTGCGAAAAAGGGTGCCCAGTGGGCGGTTAAAAATGGCTATGGTTCAAAAGGCGACCTGGAAAAAATTGAAGAGAACGGCTGCCTTGATTCCGCGGATGAATCCGTTCCCTCGGACAGGGCATATGAAAGAGGTAAAAACCAGCTTGGTACGCTGGGGAGTGGAAATCATTTTATCGAGGTTCAGCTGGTAGAAAAAGTATTTGATAAAAAAGCCGCGCAGATAATGGGACTGGAAGAGGGATTGGTAAGTGTAATGGTTCATTCCGGCAGCCGTGGTTTTGGTTACCAGGTTTGCGATGAACAACTGCGAAAAATGGGACAGACTGCAGGAAAATATAATATTTCGCTGGTAGACCGCCAGTTGGCCTGTGCGCCAATCAAATCACCTGAAGGAATAACCTATGCGCAAGCGATGGCCGCGGCGGCGAATTACGCATGGGCCAACAGGTTGATACTTGTCCACAGGGTCAGGAGCACCTTTGAACAGGTTTTCGGGAGGGGGTACTCTACCCTGGGAATGAATCTCGTATTCGATGTTTCACATAACATAGCTAAGTTTGAAACTCACCTGGTGAAAGGGAAAAAACGGAAGCTATGTGTACATCGTAAGGGAGCAACCCGTGCATTCAGCGCTGGAGATGACAGGGTGCCTGCACCCTATAGATCCATCGGTCAACCTGTCCTGATCCCCGGTGATATGGGAACCGCAAGTTATGTTCTGACAGGCACAAAAACGGCAATGGAGCAGACTTTCGGATCTGCTTGTCATGGAGCCGGGAGGATGATGTCCCGTAAAGCAGCATTAAAAGCTACTCGAGGCAGAAACCTGGCAACAGAATTGGAAAAGAATGGGATTGAAGTGCGTTCAAGGGGTAAAAGAACTCTCGGCGAAGAAGCCCCGGAGGCATACAAGGATGTGGATAATGTAGTTTCAGCAGCAAGCGGAGCCGGGATAACAAACATCGTTGCCAGGCTTAAACCTTTGATTGTTATAAAGGGATGACGAAACAAACTTTATCCCGATAAATACCATCCATCGACCAAGTTCACTTGGTATTTCTCCTGAACAATTAGTATCTTTTTGATTGATTTTCGCTTCGTCAATCAAAAGGTATCGTCCTTGGAATCATACTATAAAATTCAACCGGAACACCCCTTATACCTCCGTGCCAGCAAACGTGAAGCTGCAAGCTGGGGACGTGAACAGGTTAGAACACTCAGAAAAAAACGACCGCGGGATCATCCGATAATAAAGGCTTACCTGGCTCAGCTAATCAGCAATGATGATAAAGAAACAGACTGGGTAGAGTGGTTTCTTAAAAATGCTGACAATTATGACAGCGCTCTCAGTCTCGGGTGCGGTTCGGGACATTTTGAAGAAGAGCTGATAAAAGCTGGAATTTTCAAGAAAATTGAGATGGTTGATATCAGCGAAGATGCTCTCAACTCATTTAAAGAAAAAGCGAAAGACCTGAATTCCAAAACCGTAATTACTACAAACCAGGCCGATCTTAATTTTATTGAACTGTATGAAAACAAATATGATTGTATTCTCGCCCATACTTCACTACACCACATTATAAATCTTGAACATCTCCTGGAACAGGTACGGAAAGCACTTGTACCAAAAGGAATATTCCTTGTCCACGACTTTATCGGGCCAAGCGAATGGCAATGGTCATATAACACTCTCCAGGAAATTAACCGCGCGCTCGATCTATCTAGAGGACGTTATCCCCAGCTAAAAATCCACCAGGTTAAACGCCCCGACATTAATAAGGTAAAGGCTTTCAGTCCATTTGAATCAATCCGTTCCGATGAGATCCTTGAATTGTTGAGAACGGGTTTTGAACCACAACTGGAAATCCTCACAGACAGGCTGCTTCATGTTATCCTGAATTTTGGCGCAGAGATGGAAAACTGGAAGGATAAAGATCTGCAAAAGTGGCTCAGTGAAATGGTAGAATGGGAAGATTCGCTAAAAAACGGATGTGAACTTCCACCATATACACTCTGGGGTGTGTACTATCCCAAACCGGAACCGATTCCGGAAACAACCAGGTGGTCTGAAGCTGAATTAAATGAAAAAATAAAAATTTCAAAATTCTCCCTCAAAGCCGCAATGGCAGATTTTATCGATCGATTACCATGGCGCGATTCATTAGTCACCAAATGGATGCGTATGAAACGTAAACATGGCTGGTATTAGTTCAGCCCCCATTACCCGTTGCGAGATCAAATTTGGAACGCACTCTGCAAATTGCTCCTTTTGAATTGTGGTTAGGTGATCGTTCAATATTTAACCGCCCTGCCGCTGCCATCCTCAATTCTCGTCAGTCAAAATACCCAATCGCTTCGGACAAATGGATAACGAGTACAATTGATGCTGTAACCTGGGCCTGCCGTAAAGATTACAGCATCCTGACAGGTTTCGGAATGAAAACATGGGAGCTGGTGTTATGGGCTTCCGGTGAAGTACTGGGACCTGTGATTGCGCTTGTCCCAGTGCCGGTGAACCTCTCTACTGCCGCTATCGGAATAAAGCTGCAATCTATACTGAAAAGCTTTAAACTGGTTCAACAGAACTGCCTGTTAATCCCATATTTCGTTAAAGAGACTCAGACAGAACAAAAAGCTGAAATGCATCTCAGGGATGATTGGATCGTTAACAAAGCAGATGTTTTAGTCCCTGTTTCAGTCAGGAAAAAAGGCTATTTCGAGAATGTTCTCAATAATCAAGATCATGGAAAAGAGGTTATTTCCGATTTTCTGGAGGAATATTCTCCAAAAAAATATTCCTTTCCTGATCCTCCTGCGTCTGAATCGGTGGAAAAATGTCTGTCTGGAATTGAGTGGAACTATATAACACACTGGACGAGATCGGTAAGTAGTCCCTGGCCGGGTGAATATGACGCCGATTACTACAGGGAATTAGCTACTGCTAATGGAGTCTATCCCAGGACAGCGTTCGACACCTTAAAGAATATACTTGGCGAAGGTATCATCAGGGCTACTTCCTGGAGAATGCCGGCAGCAAGACCAATGGTTTCACTTACGGAAAAACATCCCAAAGACATTGTTGATATCATGATATGGCGTTCGAAACTTGTACGACCGAACTTTGAATTCTACGGGATAGCTATCGAAAAAGAGGAACTTAAAAAATATGGAGCACGTCAGGTTATTTACGGAACTGTTGAAGATCGAAAATTATTAAGCCTGCAGGACAGGTTGTATTTCCAGACTCTATCAAAAAAGGGAGCAAACTGGCCTGAAGAAGAGGAATGGAGGTATAACGGGAACCTTGAATTAACAGGAATTAACCCGGAAAAAATGATAGTTCTTGTCAGAAATTCCAGTGAAAAAGAAAAGATAGAAAAATCATACCCGATTAAAACTATAGCAGTTGAAGGTTCGGACTGAATTACTGACGTAAATCTATAATTGAATTACAGCCTGAAACGCCTTGTTTATGATTGTAGTATTTTTTGAAGCTTGTTCTCTGAACAGATCTCCCGAAAGTGGTTCACTAGTAATTCCGTTGCAGTAATTGTCGACCATGGCAATAATACAGTGGGGAATATTCAATTCATTTGCAAGTGTTGCTTCTGAAGCGCACGTCATTCCAACAACATCTGCAGCTGATGACAGCCATTTTATCTCAGCTTTTGTTTCAAAACGAGGACCGAGGGTTTCAGCGTAGATCCCATGGTCTAAAGGTTTAAGATCCGCGTTTTTTAAAGCTTCGAAAATGTTCTTCCGCCAACTGGCGGATATTTCCGGTACAGTAAAATGAAGTTTATCATTGTTAAACGTTGCCGGTTTGAAAGGAGCGAAATAATCATCAACCATTACCAAGGTTCCGGGATGTAAGTCAGCGCTGAGACTGCCAACTGAACCAAAGGAAATTATCCTCTGCACACCTGATCTTTTTAACGCTGACAGGTGTTTTTGATGGTTTATTCTATGTGGTGGCAATTCACCCTTTTTACCCTGCCGTGCAATAAATAAGGCATCGCCGGAGCCATAGACGGTGCATGAACCGTAGGGTGTAACTATCTGTTCTTTTTCACAGGATGTTAAAACATCACTCTTAACAAATGATGTCCCACCGATTATTCCCAGCATATAATCACCTGATAAACCAATATGTGTTCTATCTATTCTATCGTTACTAATTCATTTTACTGTTGCAAGCATCGATCTTAATCCAGTAGACAATGACATAATATTTTTCCTGTATTTTTCTTCTTCACCCGGTATATCCGCTACGTCATAGACGACGCCAGGTGCGATGAAAACCAGCTTTTTCATTACAGAATCAACCTTCCACGCTTTCTTCAATGCCAGGCCGTAAAGTCTTAACTGGTGATCATATCCTTCTTTTGCAATCAGCTTTTCAATATTATCCTTCGGAATATCATTTGTTTTATAATCAATTACGGTAATGCCTGTTTCATTCTTGACGACGAGATCTATTCGACCTTTCATGATTACATTCTCTAACCTGAGTTGTATCGGAAACTCCCTGAGTGCGTATAGATCATAATTATGAAGCCCGATTTTTCTACCATTTTCCAGCAATTGTTCAATCTTTTTCTGAATACCGGGAATTTCACCCTGGTCAATATCGAATCTTCTTACTAAACTTGAAAATTCGTTTTTTATCTCTTCCCAACTACATCCCGGGCCAAACAACTGGTAAATATTGTGCAGTATGTTCCCGATTATGACAGCAGTTTCCGGATTATTGCCTGAACCGGTTTCTGTTGCGACATATAATTCCTCATCTTTCTCGTCACCACCAGCATTTGAATCAAGCAATGATAATAATTTCTCATCTGTGGGATTAGCTACATACCCGGCGAAAATCGTAATCGGAATAATCAGTTTGTCCTTTTCCGGAGGAGGTGAAAGGTTTACAGATGGATCGATACCCTCTTCCAATTCCGGCCAGGGATCAAGATAGTTTCGAATTTTACTTTTTGGAGATAATCCTGCCTGTTTACTTTCTTCATCGTTAATATTGGTCAACAGAATATTATCATCGGGACATGTAAGTGATCTTTCTTCCTTATCATATCGAAGATCGAACGCATTAATCCAGTTGAACAGGTGGCTCATCTCGCTGGCTTTTATGTCCTTACTTTTCTTCAGCGGGATTTTTGTGGTCAAAAGTAGTTTGTCTTTCGCACGGGTGGCTGCCACATACATAAGTCTCTTTATCTCAGCTTTGGTTTCCAGCGGCGACAACTCATTTTCCATTAACCTTAAATAATGGGTATTGTCATCCTTTGGGACTAAATCCTTAAGAATTGGGTATGTGAACGGGTAATATTCATCAAATTCTACCAGGATGTTACCTCGTTCCTTCGTTTTGGTTGAGCTTGAATCAAGATCAGTCAGGATTACAAATGGGAACTCCAATCCCTTTGCGCCATGTATAGTTAGAACACGGACGCAATCGTCGTAACTGTCAAATATATCCTCATCAATTCCTTCGTCTTCATATTTTGCTAATTCATCCAGGTGTTCACTTACTTCTCTGATTGTTACAATTCCCGTTTCTCCCATATCCCTGGTGCGGGAAATCAAGTGGTAAATATTGTCTATCCTTCGTTTTCCATCCCTGCCAACAGAGTATGCCGCTAAAGCACCACTTTCAACATTTGCATATAGCAATAGCTCTGAAGGAGTTAATTGACTTGCCTTTTGCTGTAAATCCTGCCAGAACCTGAGAGAATAATTCAGCAATTGAATTTCCCTGTTGCTGAAACAATTATCAGGCCATTCATCAGGATAATTTCCTTCAGCCAGTTTTGACCAAGCCTTCTCAACGGACTGTTTCTTAAACCAGATTGCTGCGACAACATTGTCGGGAAGATTCATGAATGGACTTCTCATTACACCCGTCAAGGCAATTTTATCCCTGGAATCTGCGAGAGCCGCCAGCAGGTTCATTTGGTCACGAACTTCCTGGTTATCGAAAAACTTTGATGCCTTTCCCACGATAAAGGGTATAGCATAATCGTTTAAAGCCTTCAACAGCTGGAATATCTTCGTTCTCGTGGGGATGAGGATTGCTATATCCGAGGCATTGAAACCATCACCTGTTTGTGTTTTTTTATCCAGCTCCTGCCTTATCCTGCTAGCGATATACCTGTAAATATCATTATCCGGTTTTTCAATCCCGTAAGCGAATTCACATGCATTTCCGACTCCAGGATAATCTCCTTTTCCAACCTTCAGTGGTTGAGGATCAGCTTCAAAGGAATATCTTTGCTTATTATCCGGTTTCAGCAATCTGTCGAACGCAACGTTTAACGGGTTAATCAAGTTCGAACTGGATCTGAAGTTTTCCCTCAATACAATACAATTTGTATCATCATTAGGGGTGGCTGAATCATCAGAGAACAGCTCCCTTGCCTGGTTAACAACAGTTACATTCGCATTCCTGAATCCGTAGATAGACTGCTTTTCATCACCAACAAGAAACAGCTTGTTTTTGTCCGGTTCGCCATCATCACGAAGAACAAGTAGCCTGAAGATTTCCCATTGAATATTTGATGTATCCTGGAATTCATCAATTAGCAGGAATTTTATCGATGAATTGATCTCACGCCTTATATGCGGGTATTTCAGCAGGAGGTACAGTGCATACTGCTCCAGTTCGTTGTAGGTGATTCTTGTTGGCGGACTGGAATCATCGAGGAAAAGGGGCAGGGCAAAACGTGACAAAGATTTCAGAAGACCTATGAATTCGTCATAATTGTAGTTCACTACTCCAGGCATTTCACCTGAAATTATGTTATTCAACTTCAAGTGTAACAGGTTTATATATTCCCTGACACGCACCGGATCTTTGCTAATAATCTCAAGGGCGTTCTGGAAGGGTATATCGGAAAGAATATTCCTTAAAAGTTCTTCGATATTATCCCGCTTTTCGAGTACTTCAAGCAGTGATCTTAAATCAGGATCATGATCAATTGATTTTTGCTGAATATAGTCACGTATTTTACCAAGATTCTCGTAGTTGACTGCACCCTCGACAGCAAATGCCGGATCTACTCCTGCTTCGAAGGGATAGGCTCGTAAAATCGTAGAGCAAAGGTTATGAATAGTCCCTATTCTTGATCCGTTAAATAATTCAAGCTGTCTCTGCCAATACTCCTCCCTACCCTGGTCATTCTGCAGTTTATATTCAATGTTCTCATAAACCTTGCCTTCAAGCTGTGCAGCAGCTTTACGTGTAAAGGTGACAGCAACAATTTCGCCGGGATTCGCTAAACCTTCTTCCAGTATTCTGACATACCTCAATGCAAGGACGGTAGTTTTTCCTGATCCCGCACCAGCCAGTACAACCTTGCCGCTGGACAGATCCAGCGCCTTTTCCTGGGATTCTGTCAGCTTAAAGCCGTTCAATTGTTATCTCCATCGGAAATACTCTTGAATTCCTGGAAGCCAAGACTATAGACTTTGTCCAGGAATTCTTTCCCCAGGGAATCCTCTCGTTGGTGAAAAATATTGATATCACGCCTGCAGATATTAAAAAACGGGCAATAATTCTGTTTTGGCGATGAATTGCATAGTTTATAATGCTGGCTCAGGGGATGATGAAAACGTCCTTCCCTGATTGCTTCTTGAATTTTTACTATCCGTTCAACAAGGTCTTCCTTATTCAATTCATGATCTTTTCGAGGCCATTTACCGGTTTTGCTCACTTTACCTTCATTCCGGATGTGATAATAGCACGCGAAGTCAATATTCTCGGAATCAATACTATGATCCGCGAGGTATTTTTCCAGTGCAATCGTATAAACAAACAGTTGGAAGCTCAAACCATCCTTGACATCCTTCAAAGTAGAAAGCGAAGATCCTCCAACTTTATAATCCCACACTCTCCACTTGCCTTTATCCGACAATGAAATCCGGTCAATTATACCGGAAAGTGAAACTTCATTCCCTTCATTTGAAACAGAGAACTTGCCACCAATAAACTCATTATCCTCTACGCCCGTTTGGGTGCCAAATCCCACCTCGGTGAATTTTATTGTTTCACCGGGAAGTTCCTTTATTTCAAATTTTAGAACGGCACCGAGTATGCCAACTTCACCTCTAATATCAGCTAAACCGGCCAGGATTTTCTCTTTCTGATATTCCCAGAAAAGATTATCGAAAGGATAATTCTTAAAAAGTTTTCCGGCTATTTCCAGCATCAACTTCACGGTCAGATCGGGATCCTCGGAGATAGAAGGTTCCGGGTGCAATTCTTCGCCTAACCGTTCCACTAAAGTTGAAAGAATACTGTGAACAAGGGATCCTTTCTGCCGGGCGTCAATATCATCTATCAATTCGGGTTTCTCATCCAGTTTAAGGACATCCCCGAAAAGGTATCTCAACGGGCATTTAGCGTAGGAATCCAAACGACTGGCTGATAAAGGTTTTGATATTACCCGGTCACTTATAATTTTTCCAATTTTTGAGCTGCCAATATATCCCTCAAATTTACTCAATGTTTCCGGCTGATTCCTGAGGAGTTGAATCCGTATGGCATTATAAGCCTGTGACCATTTTGAGCCGAATCTATCGGTAACCTGATCGTTGTACAGGGCAGCGGACAATCTTCTTCTTCCCCGTTCAAATAACTCATGTGAATCGAGGTCAGAACCTGAAGCAGGAAGTAGGTCAAGGGGCGAATAGAAATTTTTATCTTGAGGAAAACCGGAAATCTTCAAGCCGGCATTGATTAAAGATTTTATAACTGGACTGATTGTTTCACCTGAAGTACCGTCAATCCTGCAGGGTGCGGATAACCAGAGATTTTCTGCGGATAGTATAGTCTCCAGCATTAACGCACGGCTCTCTGCCAGGTAATCATGTTTAATTTGTGAGTTCGCGGAAAACGGCTCGAGCAGATCCACGGGTGTACTACGTGGCCATTTTTTTGACGATAATCCGAGGAAAAATATGTGTTCTGTTCGTTGCCCACGGATGTCCAACGGTCCCGTAACATTGATACCACCACGAAATTTCGAATCTGTTCTATACCGCTTTTCCTTGAGTGAAATTTTCAGTAATTCACTATACCGTTTAAGATGGCATTTTTGGACACCGGAAATCCGAAGTGAACGATCAACCAGTTTCAGGACAAGATTGAAAGAACTCCAAACCTGTTGTATTTCCAGATCATTATCGAATCTTTGGTTCAGTTCCGACCGGTTAAAATCTGCAATATTCAGTTTAAAAAGTAGATCCAGCATCCATTTTTTAATCTCTTCCGGGTTGTTTTCTGGCTTAAATTTAAGGATGTCTTTTGCCAGGATTTCAAACTCCCGGTAAGCCTCTCTGATCCATGCCGTTAAGTTCTCTTCTATCTCTATCGGACAATCAGAAATAATATCTTTATCTGAAGAAGTAAGACCGGAACTGCCAGGTTGCTGGTAATCAAAGACCAGTTTTTTCAGCGGTTTTGACCAGGTTTCATTGAGATCGTTTGAACCACCGGAAATACGTGCGATTTTCAGCAGGGTATCAAGGTAGGTGACTTTATCTATTGAGTTGAGATTTTTTCCATAAGACGCATAGGGATTTGTCAGGACAGAGATAACATCATCCGCCGGCAGTTTTCGAGACTTCAGCTGAAACAATTGTAATACCAGGTGGATTAACGGATGAGTAGCAAGCGATTTACCAAGCCTGATATCAGAAGTTAGCCCAAAATATGGAAAAATCTCCTCGATGAGAGTTGAATATTCTTTCAGGTCGGTACAGACAACAGACACCTGGTTTTCGGTCAAATTTCTGATCCTTTGCAGTTCAGCAATTTTCCCGGCCACCGCCTTTACCTCCTCAACCTGGTTTCTGAATCCTTCGAGGTAAATTTGAGTTTTATCCAGCTTATCCTGGTTAATCTTTTCTGTAGTGAAGAGTACGTTCGCTAACTTTGATCTTCGTTCTGAAGAGGGGATAGTTTTTTCTTTTATGGTTGGATTCTTTTTCCATCTCTGGTAGTCATTTTCACCCAGCTTTAACGCCGGGCCGGGATTGGTAAGATAATCAACCAGGACAATCGTTTCCTGAACTTTACTGCTTAGTTTTGAAATTAAATCGTTTAAAGAGCTGGCCTGTGGACCGAGTGTATCAATTACAAGTAACTCCGGACCGTTTTTAGGGGAACCATTTAACCGCACTGAGGCAAATGATGGAAGGGCGGCTATATCAACCAGGTTTTCATCATTCAGCAAATCCTGGTAACGATCAAAGATTTCAACCATCCAGGGATATTTTGATCTGAGCTTCGATCTTAGAGATTTTTCCTCCTGAACCTGTTCCCAGTAATAAACCGTCTTTTTTATCCAACCCGGACTGGAATATGATCCAAGATTTGATACCCTGGTCACATCCTGAAAAATCTGCTGGAAAAGGAGTTCACGTACATCGGTGTCTACGGTTGGTTGTGATATCCCTGAAGCTTCGAGGACAAATCCGGCAAGTTTTCCAACAGGCATAACTTCAATCCCGGCGATAACCCCCCCGGAGAATTCGTGCAGAGATGTTTCTATCCTCTCAACACGTCTGATTGTATCTACCACATACCAGGTTAATCTACCAGATGCTGAAGTATTCAGTACTCTATCAAGTAACTTGACTTTCCTACCGGAACCCGGCAGTCCAGTCCATAATTCGATCGATCCCATGTTCAAAAGGTAGCATCTTATATTGGTATAAAAAACAGGTCGGGTGCTGAACGGCAAATTCTTCTGTGGGTCATATTGACGGTTTACCTGTATTCCCGGTCTTCTCATCACTTGCGACACGATGTAGCGAATAATACCTTTCGGAATCACGCTTTCAAAGGAGATTTTCCATGTTTATCGTTGACCTTGACAACAAAGTCGTTCACGACCAGTCACGCCCACAGTATGAATGCCAGATTACCAAGATTCCAAAGGAAAGCAGGAAAAAACTATTTACCGTTGACGGGATGAAACGATTTCTCGATGATCCTATTAATAAAGAATACAATGCCTGCAAGTATTGTATGCCTGATCAACACCAGTTTGACATGACGAGTATCTTCAAGTCGTGATGTTTTCACCGGAAAAGCCCTCGTGGCTTTTACAGATAGAAGAATTAGCAGCAGACCGTGAACATGGCGCTGCCTTTATAGTGCAAAAGGCAGCAGATATTTATACAGAAGCATTTCAGAAGGAAATTGATTCGCACCAGGTAAAGGATTCCCTCCGAAAACTAGTCATTGGCCAGTCAAAAATGGCTCCTGTTCTTCGACTGGTTTCAGATCTATGGAACGCACTGGAAGAGAAGAATAGCCAGTCTGTATTCGATACAGCGAAACAATGGTCTGATGAACTCAGCGAAACCAAAGAGAAATTCCTCGTCAGCATCTCATCAAGTAATCTTCATAAGTTTACGGGTCCCTGGATATTTTTTTCTTCAAGTTCATCTATTAATGATGGAATAACCCGGCTTTCTGAAGAGTTTGGCTATAAATCTTTGGCGTTAGTTGGAGAATCAATACCTGGTGGAGAGGGAGAACAAACTGCGGAATTGATCGCGTCACTTGGATGGGATGTAACCCTTTTGCCGGACAGCGTTTTATTTGACAGGATTTCTGGGTTAAAAAATGGACTAGCTGTTCTGGGATGTGATTCTTTATCTGAAGAGTACTTTATAAACAAATCGGGATCAGGGGCACTTACCTCACTGGCCCATTCCAATAATATCTCCATCGAAATCTGGACGACAACACATAAAATTCTTCCACAGGGGATATTTGACCTGGTTGCCAACCAGGTTGCGGAAAAGGATGGTAGCCAAAACAAGGAAGAAATTTTTAGGAGGGAACGACCTCTTTTCGGAACAGGTAAAATAGAGCATATCAGTACTCTTAGGACAGAACTGGGTGTACTCTCAATTTCCGATTTGAGAGATTTGGCGCAAGCAATACCCGGTTTCAGCAAAGACATTATGGATGTAATAAGTTATCCTGGGGCAGGATAAAATTGAAAATACTCTATATTTCACCACAACATGTTTCCGGTACACTTCATCTCTGGCAGGAGGAACACCGCCGCAGGGGAAACGAGTGCCGATATGTTACCCTTTACCCCACCCAGTTCAATTTCCCTGAGGATATCTGCCTGCATCTTCCACTTCACCCGGATAAGGGCTGGATAGTCCAGGCACGCAAGGTTTTCCAGAGAATGGCACGCGGTCCTCTTGCCGATGACACTCCGATCCTGGAACGTCCCCCCTACCGTCCACCCCTGAATATTGCTGAAAGGATGTTTTTCCCATTCCGTGATAAAATAATCGAACCTCTTATCGAAAAAGCTATCCGTCAATACGACCTGGATTCGTTCGATATTATCCACCTCGACCAGGGACAGGGATTTCTTAAGAACGCGAATATCTGCCGTCGCTGGTACAGTGAGGGCAAAAAACTTGTCGCTTTCTACCATGGGAGCGATATGAGGAACAGGGGGATCTACAGTAATATCGACGATCTGGTATCCCTGCGTTTAACCAGTGAAGTTGACCTTCTCCACCTCGATGATCGACTTGAGTACCTGTTCCTGCCTTTCGACACGTCGAAATGGACACCGAAGAAAAAGGAACCTTCGGAAAAATTAAAAATCGTCCATACTGCACGGGTGCGTGCTTTTAAGGGAACGGAAACGATTATCGAAACAGTAAAAAGGCTGGAGAAAAAATACCCGGTTGAGCTTGTACTTATAGAAAACCTGCCCCACTCCACAGCGATGGAGATAAAGGCAGAATGCGACATAGCGATTGACCAGATCGCCGATACCGGCGGATGGGGTTACGGGATGAGTTCAGTAGAATACCTTTGCCTGGGTATTCCTACCTGTACCAGCATGATTCCCGAGATGATTGAGTTTATTCCTGATCATCCTTTTGTACCGGTAACAGCCGAAACACTCGAAGAAAAACTGGTCAAACTGATCGAGGATAAACAATTTCGTCAGGAGATCAGCGATAAGGGGCTGGAGTGGGTGAAAAAAAATCACGACATCAAGGCTGTTGGCGATAAATTA
>JANQEY010000276.1 GCA_028278125.1 bacterium
TAAAAGGATCGCCGCCGAGGGAGAAGCGGCAGCCAACAGAATTATTAACAATAGTCTTACGGATGCATTACTTAAAATGAGAGGAATTGAAGCCACGAATGTATAGGTTAATCATTAAAACCTTAATCTGTTTGATTCCGCTATTGTGGACAACAATTCGTGCGGAAACAAACTGGTATCAGGTGGAAGTAATTGTTTTTGATTATCTAAATCCGGATCTGGATCGGGAACTTTGGTATCAGAATCCCGGGTTGCCACAAAGCGATATGTCGATTGAATTAATTACCGATGTTCCGGATGAAATCGATGTGGCTGATATTAATACCCTGCTGGATATGGAAAGTGAAGAAGAACAGGATCAGGAAGAGATTACTGATGAGGCATTGAAGCCTGACCTTGTCCCCTATCTGGCGCTACCGGAAGATAAGTTCCGGTTAAAAAATGATTATCGCATTTTGAAGCTGTCCTCCGGCTATCGACCCCTGTTACATGTGGCCTGGCAGCAGCCGGGTCTGCAAACAGAGGAAGTGCGTTTTGTACATCTGGAAGGAATTGTCGAGGAGAAACCATCACAACAACCATTAATACAGGAACCCGGAAATATTATCGATGTCGGCAGCCAGGTGCTCATAGAACAGATATACAAACCACCCGAAATGATTTTTGCAGGGAATATCAGGTTGCGCAGTACAAAGTTTTTGCATATCGATGTGGATATAGCCTATTTCCCGAAGGACTTTACCGGCATTCTAAACAGGCAAGTACAGAAGGATACGAGGAAGGATAGCAGTCTTGCGAATTATGAAGCGGACTATGTACGGCTGACGGAAAGCAGAAGGATACGGCTTAATGAATTGCATTATTTTGATCATCCACTGTTTGGTGTCATTCTCCAGGTCAGCAGAATTGAAACAGAAGAATAAACTTAAAACAAAAAGTGCAATTCAAAGCGCTCTTGATAGACTAGACGACATGGGGTTTGAAGCGTTGCAAGAGCCTGAAAAAGTATTAGTGACTATATGGGCGATGGAAGGTGAAGTTAATAATGGAGGATTTGAGCAGTTCTTTTTTAATTCCGCCGGAGATCTTGCGTTTTACGGCCCGGAGGCATTGCGGGCTATCGGTGCTGATACCATGGCCGAATTGGCTGAAAAGGCCAACTCAGTATTCGGCGAGGCCGGTCCCAGCAAGGATTTGGAAGAACGGAGAGAACTGCTTTTATCATTGGGTGAAAAATACAACGGCTTTCTCGATAAAATCGATGTTCAATTTTTCGAGTATCCAGATGATTTAACATCATTGATGGAGAAATATGTTGAGGAGCAATTAAAAGAATGAAAAGGCGGTCCAACAGGGTAGATTCATTCGGACAGTCAAGAACGTCAATTCGTCCCGTTTTACCTGGTAGTGATTTGTAACATTAGACGGTTATCATAAACATTATAAAGTGTGAGGAGGAAGACATGACAGAAGAAATCGAACGAAGAGGAAGCTGTCTTTGTGGTGCAGCGGGTATTTCAATAAAAACGTCGGGCAGGAGCGTGGGTACCTGTCATTGCAATATGTGCAGAAAATGGACAGGCGGGCCTTTATTTGCAATCGAGTGTGATGGCAAAGTTCATTTTGAGAGTAATGACAGTATATCTGTCTTCAGTTCTTCGGACTGGGCTGAGCGCGGTTTCTGCAGCAAGTGCGGCAGCCATCTTTTTTACCGCCTTAAGAAAGAAGAACATTATGCGATTCCTGTCGGGTTGCTCGATAACAGCGAAGATTTGGTCTTTGACCATCAGATATTTATTGATGAGAAGCCGTCCTTCTATGCGTTTGCCAATGAAACCAGGAATATGACAGGCGAGGAAGTATTCGCCGAGTATTCGGCATCCTTGGAAAAGGAGTGAGAGTGATCACCATGGTTGTAACAAGTGACCTCAGAACAAATAAGTAAAACCCTGAGAGGGTTGGCCGACCCTGCTATAGCACAACATTCACAGCGTTTTTTCAAAACAGGGAAGGGCGAGTATGGAGAAGGGGATAAATTTCTCGGTATCCGGGTCCCGGTACTCAGGGCACAGGCCAGAAAACACCAGGATATTGCATTGAAGGAAGTCCGGCGGTTGCTACAATCTGCCTTTCATGAGGAGCGTTTGTGTGCGCTTTTGCTGTTGGTTCGTAAATTTACCAGAAGCAATGAGGAAGAAAGGGCGGTCATTTATGAACTATATTTAAACAACACCAGGTACATCAATAATTGGGATTTGGTTGACAGTTCGGCTCACTATATCGTTGGTGTGTATCTGGAAGATAAAGACAAACAGGTGCTATATGAGTTATCCGGATCCGATAGTCTCTGGGAAAGACGAATCGCCATCATGTCGACCTTTCATTTCATCAAGAACGATCGTTTCAATGAAACGCTGGACCTGTCAAAGCAGCTAATCAACGATAAAGAAGATTTGATACATAAAGCAGTCGGCTGGATGCTCAGGGAAGCCGGGAAACGCAATATGGCTGTTGAAAAAGCTTTTTTGAAAGCACATTACAGGAAGATGCCTCGCACTATGCTGCGGTATGCGATAGAGAAGTTTCCTGAACGGGAAAGAAAAAAGTACTTACAAGGCAAAGTATAAATAACTGTCACCGCCCTTAATGGGATGTAGCGAAACACTTAGCCGTAACATTAAAAGAGGTAAAAGACAGATTACAGAATTGCTCGGAATAAAACCGCTTAAGAACTCTCACGAGGTTGATAGAGTTTACTGCTAACCCGGTTTCTACCCTGGTGCTTTGCATCGTACAAAGCGATGTCTACAGTGACAATCATATCGCGCATTTCAGTGGATTCGTCCGGTATCAGGCTGGTTACGCCTGCACTTAATGTAACGATGTCTGCAAGGTTTGAGCCCGCATGAGGCAGTTGTAAATCCATGACTGCTTTTCTGATGGATTCCGCAATGATTACTGCCCCCTCAAGTCCTGTGTTCGGTAATATGATGGCAAATTCTTCTCCGCCATAGCGTGCCACCAGATCTGCGGGCCGGTTACAGACTTTTGTAATGGTCTGGGCAATTGTGTAAAGACATTCATCTCCGTGCTGGTGTCCATACCTGTCATTGAACTGCTTAAAGCAGTCAATATCACACAGTATCAGCGACAATGGCTCCTTGTCGCGTAACATACGCTTCCATTCATTCTCCATTTTTTCGTCAAATCTGCGCCGGTTTGCGATATTGGTTAATGGATCAGTGATGGCATATTCCATCAACTGATTTTGCCTGTCAGCGATGGTATTGAACTGGTTTTCCAGTTTATCTGCCATGTGGTTTATTGCTCTGGACAGGCTGGCCAGTTCTTCCGCGTACGGTATTTCGAGTCTTTTGCTGAAGTCACCCATGGAAAAAGCCCCGGCGATTTCTTTCATGTTCCTGAGAGGTTTGCTGATACGGTGGGATATATAAAGACTGAAAAGGACTATCAGGACTGCAAGAACACTGGCGATGATCAGTGCATCTCGATAGATTTCTTCGATGCTCTCATCGAACTCTGTCACCGGTACCGAGGTACGTAACACACCGATAATCTCTCCTTTCACCAGTAATGGGATCGCAACATGCATCAGGTCTTTGTGCAGGATCTTACTGTAGCGTATGGAATTACCGGGATGCCCGATCATGGCGGTTTTAATCTCAGGCCGGTTTATATGGTTATCCATTATCTCGGGGTCTCTGTGGGAATCAGCAATGACAACACCGGAAGGCAAGATGACCGTGATTCGAGTATCTGAGGCGATACCGGCGTTTTTGCTGATATCGTCGATGATATTGTTGCGGTACGGGGTGTTTGACGAGGTCTGCATCAATTCCAGGATATGTCCATAAATTAACCTGGCCCGTGATTCCAAATCCTTTTTTGTGTGCTGCAGAAAGGATTTTTCCCAGTCGTTTATCAGTAACCCGGCAAATATCACAAGCGGTATAAGTGCCAGTAATAGATAAGAGGAGAGTAACAACCATGCCAAGGGCTTCTGTTTAGAAGCCTTTTGGTGTGTTTGATTCATAACCTTCCCGGGTGATATGCCTTCTCAGTGTATCGGTCAGTTTAGCCGAGGAAAAGTAACAATTTTGTAAACATTTGGTTAAGAAATGGACAGCAGGGATATGACCGAAAAATGTATCGGGCAGGATAAGTCATGCTATACAGGCTTTACCCATTGATGATTACGATAAAGGAGGTAATGGTTGACTAACGGAAGCCTCCGGGATGTCTGATTGTCTCCGGTGAGCGTTGCCTGTTATGAGAGATGAGATCCAGCTCAAATGTGATGGGTAATTCGGCCGGCGGAAAACAGATTTCATCATCACAGGTTTGATACTGGAGTGTTGCCGCAACCGTGATCGATGAAGCCTTGTAGTGGGGAGAGACGGTTAATTCCCGGTTTATCCTGACTTTTCCATGATACACCGGCACGGTTTCATCGATGACATCGAGATGAATCATTTCCGGTTCCGGCAGTTCCAGCGCACCGGTACGTAATGCGGGGTGTTCCGCTATTTTGAGATCGACCGCGCGATAGGATGAACCGGGTGCATACAGGTGCACCTTGTCGTACAAGTCGAAGTCCGCTATCAGGACAATACGATTTCCCGGACGGATTTCATCCTGAGACGGATAGGCCGTCAGTTTAAACTGGCGTGTGACATCAGCCTCGACACGTTGCCCTCCATCTCCGACGCCGAATACTTTTAATAATACTGTATCGGCAGTGATACGCTGCCGGTGTGACTGGTCAAAGAATTTTTCCTTAACAATACCCTCAGCATCAACAAGATAACTGCCCGGGAATGCCATGCCGTGCAGCATGGTACCGGGTTTTGTATTGGGGTTAAGCAATCCGAATGCTTCAATAACTTCGGATTTCGGATCGGCAAGCAAAGTATATCGGAACGGTCCCTTACGCCTGGTAAAATCCTGCAGGATTTCGATGCTGTCATAACTTATAGCCACGACACCGAGTCCCTGGTCGGTGAAGCTGTCGTAGGTTCTTTCCAACTCCACGAGTTGGGTTTTACAGAAGGGTCACCAGTCAGCAGAGCGATGAAACAGAATATAGGCCCCGTTTGTTCCCTTGATGTCATTAAAACTGCGTAACTTTCCATGTTGATCAGGACTTTGAAAATCAGGGATGCGTTCGCCGATCTCCGGGCCGGTAGCCCAGTTGTTATTCAGCGGGCTGGGTTGGTCGAATACTTTAATTTCCTGTGGTATACCGGGAATAGTAATACTTAACAGTACAAAAAGGATAGTAATCCTGAATATATTGATGCTATTTGTATTAAAAGTACTCATCATCATTACCATGTCTTCGGAATTTTCTACATCTGTTGCTAAATATAGTGCTCCGAATCACCTTGTACAATAGCTGTCTAGTTTAGTCGTTGTTGCTCCAATAGTGCAAGTTACTAAAAATAATCGACGGATAATTGTCTTAAATTTTTGGGAGCACTGCAGACAACAGCGTATAAACTTTTTCAAGCGCAGTATTCATATTTTTTTCAATCATTGCCATGGTGATTTCTTCATCCGATTTACCGGCCGTCCAATTGACCACGATGGAAATCGAGGCATAATTTATTTCCAGCTCACGGGCCAGGGCGGTTTCCGGCATACCGGTCATACCGACAATATCACAACCATCCTGTTCCATTTGTTTAATCTCAGCAGCGGACTCGAGACGTGGTCCCTGGGTTGCCCCATAGGTTGCATGGGGTAAAACATCCAGTTGTAATGTTTGTGCCGTGTTAATGATTAATTCTCTGATGTTTGCACTGAATGGGTGGGTAAAATCTACATGTGTGACATGGGAAAGTTCTTCTTCAAAGAAAGTATGTTTTCTGCCCCAGGTGTAATCGATGATTTGATCCGGAATAACTAACCGGCCCGGTTCCATTTCATGAGTTATCCCACCTACGGCATTAATACTTAGAATGGCTGTGACTCCGTTATCCTTCAGTGCCTGTAAGTTGGCGCGATAGTTCACTCTGTGAGGTGGAATGTTGTGAGGATCGCCATGCCGGGGCAGAAAGATGATCTCTTTACCGGCATAGTGTCCATGAACAAGTTTTGCCGAAGGTTGACCATAAGACGTTTCACAGGTTGTCTTATGCGTGATCTCCAGACCCTCCATACTGGTCAGACCGGAGCCACCGATGATTGCCAGTTTAGTCATTACTCCTTACCGCATAAATACCATCACAGTTACGTAAATATTCTTTATAATCCATCCCGTAACCGAAGACATATTTATCCGGGACACTAAGACCCGTGAAGTCAACTTTGGAAAATTGTTTTGGTTTATTGATCTGTTTATCAACTAGCACGGCGGTATAAGTCTGTTTTGCCCCAGCCCGCCGGCACTCATCGATAACTGATTTAAGTGTAATCCCCTCGTCCAGAATATCGTCAATGATCAATACCGAACGATCACGTATTGAAGTATCGGGTTCTCTTGTCCATTTAAGTTCACTGCCTGATGTTTCGCCCCGGTAGCGGCTTGCGTGCAAATATTGCACCTGCAACGGGAAACGAAGTCTGGGTAATAATCGTCCCGTAACAATGACCGCGCCGATCATGAGACAGAGTACGACAGGATTTTTATCATGCAATTCGCGGTTTATTCGGGCTGCCATTTCATCCAGTGCAGTTTCCACTTGTTCGGCAGAATAGAGTAACTCCGCATGATTCAGGATGTGTTCTGCTTCTCGCTGAAGTTTATCCGTATCACTCATTAGTAATATTCAGTATCCCCGGTAAAGATATAGGTAGTTATTATATAACTTCTACTGAATGCAGGTATGATGTTATTTCAAGATGTGAAAGCGTTTTGCCTTGAGTTCGAAACGGGGTAAAGTACCGGCATCCACGATTTCGACATTCGGTCGCAGCCCCAGGGTCGATTTCATATGTTCCAACAGATCTGTCTTGGCACTATTTGCGTCAGTATTGGCTGCGACTTCGATCTCGATGGTTAATTCATCCAACTGGCCCTGTTTGTTAACCGTTGCACGATATTCAATGATTTGATCGAACTTTCGAACAAAATTATCAATGGCGCTGGGATAGATATTCACACCCCGGACAGTTGTCATGTCATCAGCCCGTCCGATAACACCGCCTTCCAGAAACATGAAACTGCGATCGCCAACCTGTTCAGTGGACGGTAAAACCATATCACCGGTACGATATCGAATAAGGGGAAACCCCCAGCGTCCGAGATTAGTCAGGATCAATTCGCCTTTTTCACCGGGTGCTGCAGGTTCCCCGGTTTCCGGATTGATAACTTCCGCAATGAATTCTGTCTCGGTGATATGCAGGCCGTTTCTGCGTTCAGCTGACTCGAACCCGTAGGCACCTACTTCTGACGCGCCGGCATGGTCGTAACATTTTGCCTGCCAGCTCGATTCGATACGTTCTTTGATTGGCGGGATGTTGGCTCCTGGCTCACCGGCATGGATAGTAGTATGGATCTTCAGAGCACCCAGATCGAAGTTATTGTCATTAGCAACTTCGATGAGATGCAGGGCATAACTCGGGGTTGAACAAAGCACCGTACACTCGGTTTCTTTCATGAGATGTAACCGTTCCAGTGATGAGCGGCCTCCACCCGGGATCAGTAGTGCTCCTATCTTGCTGGCACCATCGACAGCAGCCCAGAATCCTATAAACGGACCAAAGGCGAATGCACAAAAAACCCGGTCTTCAGAGGTGACCCCGGCTCCCGCAAAGACGTGTCCCCAACATCTTCCCCACCAGTCCCAGCTGGTTGCTGTATCAAATACTCGCAGTGGCTTGCCGGTTGTCCCTGAAGTTTGATGGAAACGGGTATAGCGGGACATGGGGTAGGTCAGGTTGCAGGCGAAACCATTCTCTTCCTGGGCTTCAGCAAATTCCGACTTTCTGGTAAACGGTAGTTTTGCGATATCCTCATTTGATT
>JANQEY010000316.1 GCA_028278125.1 bacterium
ATGGTAATTTTATCCGTACGCCAAACCGTAAAGATTTTGCAATCGAACCACATGATTCAAGTGTTCTTGATTTGCTTTTGGAAAGTGGGATACCTGTGACGAGTATTGGCAAGGTTGATACATTATTTGCCGGTCGCGGTTTTACTGACTACATCCGGACAAAAAATAATGCCGATGGTATTACTAAGATCAATGAATTGCTGGAGAGTAGGGAAGAAGGACTGGTCTTTGCCAACCTGATTGATTTCGACATGCAATGGGGTCACAGGAATGATGTTGAAGGTTTTAAAGCGGGATTAGAAGAGCTTGATGAATCTTTACCGAGGTGGATAAAAAATATCCGTGAATATGATCTGATAATTATAACCGCCGATCACGGAAATGATCCTACAACCATTTCGACCGATCACTCTCGCGAGCATGTTCCACTCCTGGCAACTTTGGGTGGAAAAGGCATTGCTAAAAACCTGGGGCTCAGGATAGGTTTTTATGATATAGCCGCAACAATCGCTGAATATTTTGATATTTATTGGGATAAAAACGGAAACTCATTCTTGGGCAAATTAAGATCGAATTGATATGATGAAAAAAATACACTTATTACTATCGACGCGTAACAAAGATAAAAGACACGAGTTATCACGCTTGCTTGGTGAAGATGTAATTCTTCACAGCCCAGATGAATATACCGATGAAGAGGTAGAGGAAACCGCGGATACCCTCTATGGGAACGCATATCTGAAAGCGGAAGATGGATTCAGACGATCCGGATTGCCATCGGTGGCTGATGATACCGGTTTGGAAGTTGATGCGTTGGACGGGAGGCCTGGGGTCTATTCGTCACGTTTTGCCGGACCTGACGCTACCTATGAGGATAATGTCAATAAACTGCTTGTAGATATCAAAAGTGTTGACGATCCGGCCAGGACGGCCAGGTTTAAGACCGTTATTGTATATATCGATGAGAATGGTGTTGAGCAGTTCGAAGGCACCGTCGAGGGGAAAATCCTTAAGGTTAAAAGGGGAAATGGTGGTTTTGGTTACGACCCAGTCTTTTTACCCGACGGATTTGACTTAACCCTGGCTGAGATGAATACTGACGATAAAAACAAGATAAGCCATCGTGGGATTGCATTCAGGAAGTTTGTTGATTGGTGGGAAAAACGTAATTCCTGATGGATATCTGCTAGTATTTTGAATATTGTAATCAATGGAGATATAACCTTGATTTATATGGATCATAGCGCAACAACCCCTGTTGACCCCCTGGTTGCTGAGGTTATGCAGAAAACACTGCTTGAGAACTGGGGTAATCCATCAAGTCGGTACCAGAAGGGTAATGAAGCGAAGATTGTCCTGGAAACCGCTCGTGAGCAGGTTGCAGGATTAATGAACGCTGATCCACAGGACCTGTTTTTTACCTCCGGCGGGACTGAGGCGGACAACCTTGCGCTTATCGGAATAATGAACAAGGCATTGAGCGATGGCAGAGGAAAGCATCTGATTACAACAAAATTTGAGCATAGTGCTGTTCTAAAAGCCGCTGAGTATCTTGAAGGAATTGGCTGTGAAGTTACTTATTTACATGTTGGCAGCGAAGGTATTATTGATCTAAATGAATTAAAAAACGCGATAAAAACTGGTACTGTTTTAGTCAGTATCATGCACATAAATAATGAAATCGGTACAGTCCAGCCTATTGAAGAAATCGGTGAAATTTGCCGTGAACGGAATATTTATTTCCACACCGATGCGGTTCAATCATATGGAAAAATCCCGATTGATGTTAAAACCATGTTCCTTGATCTTGTCTCAGTTTCCAGCCATAAGATCTACGGCCCGAAGGGAATTGGCGCATTATATATCCGTCCGGGTGTTGACATTGAACCGAGGGCGATAGGTGGAGGACAGGAAAAAAATATTCGGACAGGAACGGAAAATATGCCCGGAATCGCAGGATTTGGCGAAGCAGCCAGGATCTGCAGTGAGAGAATAGAAACCGAACAATCGGATTGCGCCAGGTTAAGGGATGTTCTTCTTGAGAATATCAGGGAAAATGTCAAGGGTGATGTTGTCGTTAACGGAAACCTGGAAAATCGGTTGGGAGCAAACTTGAACATGGCATTTCCGGGTGTTGAGGGTGAATCTTTGTTGCTTGCACTTGATCTTGATGGAATTGCAGCTTCAAGCGGATCGGCCTGTTCTTCCGGGAGTACAAATCCTTCACACGTTCTCCTTGCGCTCGGTATGGATGAGCAGCTCGCTCAATCTTCAATTCGATTAACCCTGGGACGGTCAACTACTGAGGATGATGTCCAATTTGTTGCCGATCGTCTTGGACATCATGTCAACCGTCTCCGTGAATTCGCATTCTAACCTTTCTGAATTGCCATGAAACGAAAAGGAACACGGGTAGCAGTTTTAATGAGTGGGGGTGTTGACAGCTCTGTTGCTGCCGCACTTCTTAATCGGCAGGGATATGAGGTCCTTGGACTGACACTGCAGCTTTGGGATTACGAGAAGATCGAACGGAAATCCGAAAACTCGAGGGGATGCTGCGATATTACTCATCAACACGATGCACGCATGGTCTGTGACCAGATTGGAATTCCACACCAGGTAATGGATCTAAGGCAGGACTTTTTGGACAAAGTAGTCCTACCCTATGAGACAACTTACCTTAAGGGTGAAACACCCAATCCATGTGTTTCGTGTAACAGTAAAATCAAGTGGGATTCTGTTATTAGAAAGGTTTCAAGTCTTGGGACGGATTTTATTTCCACTGGTCATTACGCCAGGATAATAAGAGGAAAAAACGGTATACGCCTTGAAAAAGGGATCGACCTGACTAAGGACCAGAGTTATGCCCTCTGGCAGGTTCCAATGGAAGCTCTAAAGAAAACCATTCTACCGCTAGGTAAGTGGCGGAAAAAAGAGATCAGGAAGCTTGCCGTTGAATTGAAACTCAGGACTGCTGATAAAAGTGAAAGCCAGGAAGTTTGTTTTATTGATGACCACTACGGGACATATCTCAAAGATAAATACAGAGAAATAATCAGTAAAATCGGTAATGGGAACATAATTAACGGTCTCGGAGATGTTGTTGGCAAGCACGGTGGATTTTTTAATTTTACAATTGGCCAGAGAAGAGGATTAGATATCAGCGATGGGCATGGCCCTTATTATGTTAACAAGGTAGATCCCGTTACGAACACGATAACGATTGGCAACCTGAAAGACTTGGAAACAGATGGTTGCCTCGTGAAAAAAGTAAACTGGATTTCATACGAACCGGCGCAATCTTTCTCTAACTGTACAGCAAAGATTCGATATAATGACCGAGGTGCCCCGGCCGAGGTAATAAATTTGAATAATGGCGATGTATTCCTTAGATTTCAGAAACCGCTACGTGCGGTTACACCCGGCCAGTCAGCCGTATGGTATCGCGGAAAAGCTGTTTGGGGTGGAGGTATTATTTCTAAAGGACTGCAAAAATCAGAGTTTGAAAAGATCTTAACGGCAGCGGGTAAGGTCAGCAATTAAATCCTGTTCATTTTAAAGGGGTAAAAAAATGAAAAAGAGTAACAAAGTTACAGTTCCCGGAATTATGTCCATGAAAAAAAATGGGGATAAAATCGTTGCTCTGACAGCCTATGACGCTACTTTTGCCCAGTTGGAAGATGAGGCAGGAATAGACCTTGTTTTAGTTGGCGATTCAGCCGGGATGGTTATCGCAGGACAAAACGATACCATTTCAATTACTCTTGATGAAATGATCTTGCTTACCAAATACGTTCGAAGAGGCGTCAAGAGAGCGTTATTAATAACAGATCTCCCGTTTGGCAGTTTCCAGGTGACTACTGATGAAGCGGTGCAGGCAGCAGTTCGTGCCATGAAGGAAGGTGGAGCTGAAGGTGTTAAACTCGAGGGTGGTCAACCTGTCCTTAAGACCATTGAAAGAATGACGGAAATAGGCATACCCGTGCTTGGTCATCTTGGTCTCACTCCGCAGTCAGTTCACAGTTTTGGCGGCTATGGCCTTCGTGGTGTCGAAGAACAGGAAGCGGACAGGATTCGACGTGACGCTGAGGCTCTGCAAAAAAGCGGGGCATTTGCCATAGTATTGGAGAAAATCCCCATTGAACTGGCCGAAGATATTACTGACAACATCGACATTCCCACTATAGGAATCGCATCCGGGCCGTATTGCGATGGACAAATACTGGTCAATTATGACCTTCTCGGACTAGGTACAAAATATATCAACCTCAAATTTGTCCGTAAATATCTTGAAGGCGCTCAACTGGTAAAAGGTGCTGTGAAAAAGTATGCTGAAGATGTCAGGAACGGGGATTTCCCGACTGAAGATGAGAGTTGGCACCTATGATAGTATTCTCAAAATCTTCAGAGATGCGTGAATGGTCTTTCGAGCAGCATAAAGCAGGAAAAACTATCAGTTTTGTCCCTACCATGGGATATCTCCATGATGGTCATCTCAGCCTCGTTAGCCAGGCTCAAAAGAATGCAGATGTCACAGTTCTAAGTATCTTTGTAAATCCCGCCCAGTTCGCGCCGGGTGAGGACTACAATAAATATCCTCGGGATGAGAAAAGGGATATCCGGGTTTGCGAAGAGAGAGGCGTAGACGTTGTTTACATACCCGAAGTTAATGAGATGTATCCTGACAGCTATTCTACTTACGTAGAAGTAGAGGGTTTAACCGATTATCTCTGCGGGAAAAGCCGGCCGACCCATTTTCGTGGTGTGGCTACAATTGTCACGAAACTGTTTAACATTGTAAATCCTGATATCGCTGTCTTTGGACAGAAAGACGCCCAGCAGGCAAGGATTATCGAGCAGTTATGTTCCGACCTACAGTTCAATATAAATATTGTGGTTGCTCCTATTGTACGTGAACAGGATGGACTGGCCATGAGCAGCAGGAATGTTCGTTTGACGGATGAGCATCGGAAAGAGGCGCCGGCAATTTACCGGGCCTTGATGGAATTGAAGGAACAGTATAACAAAGGCGTAACTGAAGTTGAAGATTACAAGAGGACATTTTCAGAGTATCTAAGTAAGAATGCCCCTGATGCAGTCATTGATTACGTCGAGGTAGTTGACTGGAACTCAATGAGTCCGGTCAAGGTAGTGGAAAAAAATGTTCTGATAGCTGTTGCAGCAAAATTCAGCAACGTGCGTTTAATTGATAATATAATCCTGGAACAGTAATGGAAAACAATAACAAAGTGGCCGCTGTCATTATGGCGGCAGGCCATGGTAAAAGAATGAAATCGGACTTACCCAAGGTATTACACGAAGTTGGTGGCAAACCTCTTGTCTGCCACGTTATTAACCAGGCAAAACAAATTAACGCTGATCCAATTATTGTTGTAGTTGGGCACGGACGTGAACAGGTGATTCCTGTCGTCGCTGATAGTTCAGCGGGTCATGTTGTCCAGGAAGAACAACTTGGAACCGGGCATGCAGTCACTATAACCGAAAAAGCTTTTGAAAATTATACCGGTGATATACTGGTTTTATCCGGTGATGTTCCACTCCTTCGGGGTGAAACTCTGAGCCATGTTCTGGCGTATCACAACCAGAACAAAGCAACTGCAACGGTGATTACGGCAATCACCCCTGATCCAACCGGTTACGGCAGGGTTTTACGTGATGCCAACGATAATGTTACTGGAATCAGGGAACACAAAGATTGCAGCGAGGAGGAACTTAAAATAAACGAGATAAATTCTGGGATTTATCTATTTAAAGCTGAATACCTCTTTGAGGCATTGTCTAAGCTCGATAACCAGAATGCCCAGGGGGAATATTATTTAACCGATGTCTTTAAACAATTCTTCGACAGTGGCGTCAAAGTATGCGCAGTGGTTGTCGATTTTGATGAGATTCACGGGATAAATACTCAAGACGACCTGGCAGCAGCGCGTCGAATTTTTGAACAGGATTATTCCTGAACTTGATTTTTAGCGATAAGACAGGCTACTTTGCACAAAAGCGGAGGTGCTGAAATGAAAAAATTCTTAGTCGTTTTAATTATAATACTTGTGCATGTCAGTCTTGTATTCTCACAGTCACCTTACCGTGAAAAAACAACTCAGACCACCCGTGATTTTATTACTACCCCTGTAACAAGTGTGCCATTTTCCGGATTGCTTGATCCGTCTCGTCTTTCCATGGGACATCAGTTCGGTATGAGTTACAGCTCAATCGGGGGATCAGGTTTTACCCGCGGTTATTATATGAATACACTGGCATACCAGTTTAATGCACCTGTTGTATTAAAGATCAGGACGGGTGTAACGAACAATCCGTTTGCGCAAAGTGCAGGCTCCCATGGTCCCGGGGCAACACCATTCGGCGGAATGTTTGACCAGGCTGAATTTTTTGGCGGTGCTGAAATTGACTGGCGTCCCAGGGATAACGTATTCCTGAGATTGTCGGTTGACAGGCTCCCGACAGGTATTGGCTATACTAATCCGGCCTACAACAGGTGGAGTATGTTCGGACCGGGATACGATTTTGGACCAAGATATACATCCCCGATTAAGGACACAAAATAGCATTCATATTGCGATAAACTTTAAGGATACTTAAATGAATCGTGCTCCACGGCGTGAGTATACAAAAAAGGAATCCGGATCTCTCGAGAAAAAAATTACACTTCTAACGATTCTGATAGCAGCTCAACTGGTTATCCTCGCAGTATTGCTAATCATCCAGATCACTCCCGGTGAAAGACAAAAAAAACCTGCGGTAGAATCAATTGCCACTGATGACGAATTTATCGATTCAGAAGACAGGGAAATGGAAAATACTGATGTTGAACCGGTTGTGCCTGTTAAAGAATCCGGAAACCTTCCTCCCGAAATCTCTCTCGATAGACCGGTGCGTATAGAAATTCTTAATGGGTGCGGTGTTCCGAAACTGGCCGCTAAATTTGCTGAAAAGTTGAGGGATGAAGGATATGATGTCCGTGATACCAGGAATGCCGGACGTCATAATTACACAAACAGCTATATCTATGACAGGACTTCACTTCCAGGTCAATCACGAAGATTAGCGAACCTGCTCGGAGTACCGATGCAGAGAGTTATCGTTGAAAGTGACGCAAAATTAGTTGATATTGATCTGACATTGATCCTGGGTTCAGATTATCAACAATTCAAACTCGGCTTAGAATAAACAGGTAACATTGGATACACTGAAATTAGCAAAAAAGATTGCTGTTCATTTAGTTGATAAACAAGCTTTGGATATTCAAATACTTGATCTTCGAGAGCTTACAACTATTGCAGATTATTTTATTATCGCCACTGGATCGGTTGACGTTCACGTTAAAGCTCTTGTTGACCATGTTCAAAGATCTTTGATTAACGCTGAAGACGGACAGAAACCGATTCATATCGAAGGATATGATCATCTCTACTGGGTACTGATCGATTATGGTGATGTGATTGTCCATCTCTTCCAACCTGAAGCCCGGGAATTCTATAAACTGGAAAAACTCTGGGGTGATGCTCCCGTTGAGCACATCAATAGCGAGGTCCGGGTAGTATCCTGACATAAACATGAACGAGCAGAATCTTAAGCAAAAGTTATCCGACGCAATAACCAGCGCTGTCGGACTTGAAACAGGTACTCCGATTCAATGGAATGTACCTAAAAGAGATGACCAGGGTGATTTATCGACAAATATCGCCATGATTCTTGCCAAACAACTGCACAAAAATCCCCGTGAAATTGCCGCGGATATCCAGGATAAAGTTGAGTGGAAGAATTTCGGTATCGATAAAACCGATATTGCCGGACCGGGTTTTATCAATGTCTGGCTTGGTGTTTCCTATTTTCATTCAATTGTTTCGGAAATCCTTGCCAAACAGGAAAAATATGGCTCATCCAACACCGGTAATGGAAAAAGAATAGTAGTTGAATTTGTCAGCGCCAATCCAACCGGTCCACTGAATATTGTCAGCGCCAGGGCAGCAGCTATCGGTGACAGCCTCGTTCGCCTGATGAGAAAATCAGGGTACGATGCGTATGCTGAATATTATATCAACGATGCCGGACGCCAGGTACGCCGGTTTGGTGAATCTATACTTGCGGTAGCGCAGGGTAAACCTGTCCCGGAAGATGGTTACCATGGTGATTATGTTGTTTCGATAGCCGAGCAGATGTTTCCCAGTGGTTTGTCAGGTGAAATTCCGGATCCTGAAAAAACAGGAGCAGATGCCACTAAGTTTACAATAGTGCAGAACAAAAAGATTCTTCGAAACTATTACGTCGAGTTTGATCGCTGGTTTAAAGAAAGTGAACTGCATGAAAATGAAGCCCCGGAGAAAGTTTTAGAATCGTTAAGGGCAAACAACGCAATCGAAGAAAAGGATGGAGCGGTCTGGTTTAAGGGAAGTGAATTTGGGGACGAAGACCGTGTTTTAATAACAAGTGAAGGACGACCAACATACCTGCTGCCGGACATTGCATATCACCTGGATAAAAAGAATAGAGGTTTTGATTCAGCAATTGACCTTCTCGGACCTGATCATCTGGACTATGTCGGACGGATGAAGGCCGCGCTGAAAGCTCTCGGAATACCTGACCAGTTTTTTGATGCATTGATTGTTCAACAGGTACATTTTATCTCCGGTGGCGAAAAGGTAAAGATGTCCAAACGAGCCGGGAAACTGGTCACACTGGAACAACTGGTTGAAGAGGTCGGTGTGGATGTTGCACGTTATTTTTTTCTTCAACGAAAAACATCATCACCACTTGAGTTTGATTTAGACCTTGCTAAGGAACAGAGCGAAAGAAACCCGGTTTTTTATGTTCAATACGCGCATACAAGGATTTGCGGAATCCTGCGCCAGGATGGATGCCCTGGTTACAAAGACGCTGATCTTTCGCTCCTTGTGGAATCAGAAGAAATTCAATTGATCAAGATTCTTGAACAATTCAGTGATATAGTCAGCAAAGCGGCAGAATATCTTGAACCTCAGAGGCTGGTTGGATACCTGAAAGATACTGCTACATCTTTT
This sequence comes from bacterium, assembly GCA_028278125.1. Next base: position 9,057 of record JANQEY010000316.1, read on the forward strand.
CACAAGTTCTACACAGCGCACCGTGTTATTGGTGATGATCTCAATGTATCTGCCGCTCGTGCGGCTTTAATAAAAGCCACACAGATAGTCCTTAAAGAGGGACTAAACCTGTTAGGCGTTAGCGCCCCTGAACGGATGTAAAAATGCAAACAAAACCTATTCTGGTTGTTGGATCAGCAGCCCTGGATTCTGTTGAATCTCCTGCTGGGAAAGTGGATGACGCGCTTGGAGGATCTTCATTCTTTTTCTCAACTGCAGCAAGTTTAATGGCACCAGTTCGGCTAGTTGCTGTCATAGGAACAGATTTCCCTCTAAATAAGATTGAGTTCCTCCACGATAGAGATGTCGATATGGGTGGATTAATCACCCAGGAGGGAAAGAGTTTCCGTTGGGGCGGAAAATACCATCAAGATCCGAATCTAAGGGATACCCTTTATACAGAACTTGGTGTTTTTGAACATTTTGATCCTGAAATTCCCGAGGTTTTCAAAAATACCCCGATAATATTTCTGGGAAATATACATCCATCTCTCCAGTTAAAGGTGCTAAAGCAGGTAAGTAATCCCAAACTGGTGGTTCTTGATACCATGAATCTATGGATTGATACGACCTTGGACGAACTGAAAGAGGTTATTTCCAGGGTTGATGTCCTCATCGTTAACGACGAAGAAGCTCTGCAGTTAACTGGGAAAAATGATCTCTATTCTGCTGCCGAAGCGCTATTTAACGATGGATTGGAAAATCTTGTAATAAAAAAGGGGCAACACGGTGCAATGCTTCTTCGTGAAGGTGGCGAAATTTTCTTTGTGCCGGCGTTCCCTGTTAGTGATGTTAAAGATCCAACGGGCGCAGGCGATACATTTGCGGGTGGATTCCTGGGATACCTTGCAAGCCATGATATGAATGACCGCCTTGTCTGGAGAAAAGCGGTTGTCTACGGATCGGTCATAGCTTCCTTTGTTGTTGAAGATTTTTCAATGAACAGGACAAAAGACCTCACGATCGAAGAAATAGAAGATCGGGTTGTCGAATTCAGGAATATGGTCGCGTTTTAATGGACTTATTTAAAGAGAAACGCGGGCTGAAATGGGACGGAACTCATCTCCATTTTATTGAACAGACACTCCTGCCCGGAACCAGGGAAGTCATAACCACAAATGACTGGCGAGTTGTTGTCGACGCTATAAAAAGACTGGCAATCCGTGGCGCACCCGCTATTGGTGTAGCAGGAGCCTATGCCTGTGTCCTGGCATATGATGAATCAGCCGGCAATTTTGAAATTTATAACCAATTTCTTGAAAAAATAAGAACTGCAAGGCCAACAGCCGTAAATCTTGCCTGGGCAGTTGATAGAATTAAAAATTGCGGGGTAGATGAAAAAAGTAATTCGTTTCGGGATAAGATTAAAGATGAAGCAAATGCTATCGCAAAAGAAGATGAGGAAATGTGTATTGCGATGGCTGATTTCGGTGTTGAACTAATTCCGGAAGACTCAACAGCTCTTACTCACTGCAATACTGGATTTCTGGTCACAGCTGGAATCGGAACAGCCCTGGGAGTTCTTGGAAAAGCACACGAAGCCGGTCTCTTAAAAGAGGTTTTCGCGTGTGAAGCAAGGCCGCTGAGACAAGGCTCAAGACTGACTATGTGGGAACTGGATCTACTGGGAATACCTGGAAAACTCTTATGCGACAGCGCTGTGGGAAGGTTAATGCAGGAGGGACTTGTTGATTTTGTGATGCTCGGTGCGGATCGAATAGCAGGGAATGGCGACACAGCGAATAAGATCGGAACCTATAACCTGGCAGTTTTGGCAAAGAAACATTCAATTCCGCTTTATGTGGTTGCACCGACATCTACCATAGATTGTTCAATATCAACGGGTAAAAAGATTCCGATAGAATACAGGCATGAGGATGAAGTACGTAATATCGATGATAAATTATCAACGATTCCGGAAGCACAGGTTTACAATCCGGCAATCGACGTAACTCCCAATGAACTGATCACTGCAATAGTTTGCGAAAAGGGTATTTGTTATCCTCCTTATAACTTGTAACGTAATTAGTCCTTGACACCTAATTTTCACATCGGTTAAATTGCAGAGTTCCAGGCAGGGTGGATTGTCTGGAGAACATTTACTGAGCAAACTGGATTCATATTCGACCGAATAACAAGATAGAAAAACATTAAGTAACGACATAATAAATCTCTATAGTTGGTATAATTATTTGATAATATGGGGGTTAAAATGCCTAAAACCCGTAGTTTAATCGTAGTTCTGTTGATTGCTGTATGCGCTGTTGTCTTTTCTATTGGTTGCGTGAGCCAATATGTTCGTTCAGCGAAGATTTATCTACAGCAAAATGATCCGCAGAATGCAAAGGAAGAACTTCTCAAAGGTTCCAAGGTTACGCCCGATGATCCTGAACTTTGGTACCTGTTGGGTAAAGTGTATGTGGAGCTGGAAGACTGGGATGGAATGAATGAAGCCTTCGGTAATACCCAGAACCTGACAGACAAGTTTGATACCGATATCTTGGCTACGAAGAAAGAGTCCTGGAGAATCAGCTTTAACAAGGGCGTAAAGCCTTTTAATAAGGAAAAGTATGATAAAGCGCTGGAGAATTTTGAGATTGCATTGAAGATTATCCCCGGTGACATGGAAACTCTGAAACGTATTGGTCAGTGTTATCTTCAAAAAGAAGATGAGGCAAAAGCAGAAAAATATCTCAAACTGGCGCTTGAAAAAGATGCTGAAAAGAAAGATGTCGGTACACGTGTAAACCTGCTGAATATGTACTGGTCGCAGGAAAGATGGGATGATGTCATCGATTACAGTTACCAGATTCTTGAAATCGATTCGACCAGGACAGATGTTATTGATAAAATAGCCTTATCATACCAGCAGAAGAACATGGATGAAGAAGCCATTGCTGCCTGGGCTAAAGTCATAGCTGCAAATCCTGACAATCCGGATTTCCATTTTAACAAGAGTATGCTCTATATACGGATGGAAAAACTGGAAGAAGCCGTTGAGGGATTCTACAAAGTTCTCGAACTTAATCCGGAAGATGAAGAGGCGATGAAGTATTTGATGAGTTCACTTCTGAATCTTCAACGCTGGGAAGACCTGGTAGCATTGCTGGAACCGGTATTGTTCCCAGATGGAACGGTTGAGGTACTGGAGTCACCGAAAGATGATGTGGATTCTTGGAAAGTCTTGAACGCGGCTTATATGAATGTTGGACAGAAAGAAAACGCTTTAACAACTGTTAAAATTATCGATAAGTTGGAAGCTGAATAATCAGCTCGATAATATTTGTAAATCTAGTCTAGCGTCAGGCAAAAGAAATGGTATCCATTCAAGTAGTCTGACGCTATCCAGTTTAAGAAGTAAATTCTGTAATGCAATGAACGATACTGAAAATAAGAAACTTATCAAAGAGATTAACGAATCAAATCGTCTGCCAAAGCATATCGCTTTTATCATGGATGGGAACGGCAGGTGGGCTAAGAGCCGCAATTTGCCAAGGATTTACGGCCATAAAGAGGGTGTAAATTCAGTCCGGGAAATGGTGGAGGCCGGTGTTGAGCTTGGTGTAGAGGTCATGACTTTCTACACTTTTTCAAAAGAGAACTGGAAGCGTCCAATAACTGAAGTTTCAGCATTAATGAAACTGTTGGTGTCCACAATTCGTAAAGAAGTAAACGAGTTGAATGAAAACAACGTCCGATTGCAGACGATAGGATCAATGGAGGATTTACCGGAGGCACCCAGGAAAGAACTGAGACATGCTGAAGATACTTTATCGTCTAATACTGGATTAATCCTCAACCTGGCGTTGTCTTACAGTGGCAGGGAGGAGATTATTCGAGCAGTCAAGAGGATGGTAAGTACCGATCTAGATGAAATAAACGAACAGAATTTTTCAAATGCACTTGATACAGCAGGACTTCCCGATCCGGATCTACTTATCAGGACTTCCGGAGAAAGCAGGCTGAGCAATTTCCTGCTCTGGCAATGTGCGTACACTGAAATATTTATAACTAAAACGTTCTGGCCAGATTTCCGTAAGAATGATCTGTTCAAAGCGATTCATGAATATGTACATCGAGAACGCAGATTCGGTTGCACAAGCGAACAATTAAACTAGAATGCAAAAAGATATCTTCCAGAAAATAGAAACTTCACTAAATGATATATGGGTATCAGATACCGAATATCCAGCCGTCCTGCCTGGTTCTATTGAAGATGTGATGCGTGTTATAAACCTCTGCCGGCAACTTAGTATCAGAATGTTGTTTGTCGGACAGGGTAGTTCATTTTCATCAAAGTTCAATGTCCCCGACAATGTACTCTCTGTTGTTAATCTCAAGAGAGAAGGAATCTCAGTTCCTGATCCAAAGGACATGGTGGTTGAGGTTGAAGCCGGCGTACCGGCAAAATCAGCCGAAACCTATATTCAAGAGGCA
>JANQEY010000023.1 GCA_028278125.1 bacterium
TCAGGTTAGAATTGCCAATTAAGTTGATATTTGATCTTACGGCCGCTCTAACGCGACCTCCTGTCGCGGGCGAGTTCATCTGGCCGTCCTGGCCAGATGAGCTGGAAACCCTTGTCTGTCTCGGTAAGGCTAAAGGGGGAATAAAGAGGAAGTTGTTTGATATTATCGTGACCCAAAGAGAAAAGATGTCACGTCAAATTTAGATTTCTATAAACTAAATTATTATGAGGGGGAACCATGAAAAAACCAATAAAAACAATTTCCGTTCTGATACTGGCGCAGTTATTTATCCTGACATCAGTACCGGCAAAGGAGGTCTACTATCCTCCCAGGGGAGAATGGCAGACAAAAACACCGAAACAGGTCGGAGTGAATGCCCGGAAAATAAAACAAGTCATCGATTTTGCTCTGGCTAATGAATTTGAAGGAGATAAGGATTTGAGGATCTCCATCGCCAAAGGTTTTGCACGGGAACCTTATCACCGGATTGTCGGACCGACCAGAAAGCGCGGGGGTCCTGCAGGAATGATCGTGAAAGACGGCTATGTGATTGGTCAATGGGGAGATGTGAAGCGGGTAGATATGACTTTCAGCGTGACAAAAAGTTATTTGTCCACCGTTGCGGGCCTGGCTGTTGACGATGGTTTAATTCGCGATGTCCGTGATCGGGTAGCCGATTATGTCTGGGACGGGACATTTGATGGCGAACATAATGGAAAAATCACCTGGCATCATCTATTGAATCAGTCCTCCGACTGGTATGGCACTTTATTCGGTATGCAGGACTGGGGTGACCGTCCGCCTGAAGAAGGAGGTATCGATGACTGGCGTTACCGGGAGTTGAAAGAGCCTGGAACAAGTTACAAATATAACGATGTCCGGGTTAATCTTTTGTCCTATGCATTGCTGCAGGTTTTACGAAAACCGCTGCCAATGGTACTGAAAAACAGGATCATGGATCCCATCGGTGCCTCTACTACCTGGCGGTGGTATGGCTATACCACTTCCTGGGTTGAGATAGATGGTATCAAGATTGAATCCGTCAGTGGTGGTGGTCATTCCGGCGGCGGTATTTTTATTAATACGGAGGATCATGCGCGTTTTGGTTATCTGTTCTTAAGAGACGGCAACTGGAACGGCAAACAGTTGATTTCAGAAGATTGGGTGAAACGGGCGCAGCAACCATCGGAGGCCAAGGATAACTATGGTTATTTGTGGTGGTTAAATAAGGGAGAGGAAAAAGTTGAAGGGGTACCTGAATCCGTTTATTTCGCTGCCGGCTTTGGCGGTAATTTCATAATTGTCAACCAGCAACACGATCTTGTTGCTGTAACACGCTGGTTGCACCCGCCGAAAAGGAAGGAGTTTCTGAAACTGCTGATCGACGCGGTGAAATAATCAGAATTAAGAATTCAGGAGCCAGAATTCAGAATAAATGACTTGACAATGTAACCATCGGGATCAAGCTTTTTCTGACTTCATTATATTTAACTGGAGGTTTAAAAAAGTTCCGGGAATGACTCGGCAACCAGTTGCACATTATCCGTTTCGATATAATCTGCGCCCAGATCAATATATTTCCGGATAATAACCGGATCTTCAGTCTGGTAGACCATCCATTGCCACGGCCCCGTCCAGAATACCTGATCTGATTCAGGCAACTTCCTGATGCTGATAATCAATATCTGCGGGTTTAATGTTTTGGCTTCCGTATGAGTTTGATTATCGTAATTTTCGAGTACCCAGCCCGTCTGGGTTATTCCCAGGCTGTGCAGGTATTCAACTGTATCAAGACTGAATGTCAGAAACAGGGTTTGTCCGATGATGGGTTCAGCCGTTCTGATGACGGCATCAACAAAAGCTTTCAAACCAAAATAGTCGATGCTTTCCCGTTTGATCTCGAGACAGGGAATCACTTCCGGATGTTTAACGAATAAATCAACCGCTTCCTCCAGCGAACTGATGGGAGTGCCGCTGAAGCGATCTGCAAAACGTTCGGAATAACAGGCATGATATTCTTTTAATTGCTGCCGGGTTTTTTCCATGATTATTCCCTGCCGGCCCGTCATACGTTCAAGTGTTGGGTCATGGAACAGGACGGGTATCTTATCCGCCGTCATTTGTACATCAAACTCAACGGCCCTTGCACCTGCAGTTATGGCATGCTCAATCGCGAGCAATGTGTTTTCCGGATACAGTGATGATAACCCTCTGTGGGCGATGATAACCGGTGAATGCATTAGCCTGACACTGTTTTTAAAGTAATTGGTAATTAGTGATTGGTGAATGGTAACTCTTCATTTGCCACCAATCACCAATTACTAATCACCAGAAAGTTGTTTACTGATCTCCGTGCCTCCGTATTTCAAAAGTAGCAAAAAAAACCTGGG
>JANQEY010000080.1 GCA_028278125.1 bacterium
AAGGGCCTGATCAACGACCTGCTCGAGTTCTCCAGGGTGCAGACCCGGGGCCATCCGTTCAAGCACAAGGACCTCAACAAGGTGGTGGATGACGCCCTGAGGATGCTCCAGATGACCATCGAGGAGTCGGCGGCCAAGATAACCGTGGGCAACCTGCCCGCTGTGTGCGTTGACGAGGGGCAGATGCAGCAGGTCTTCCAGAACCTCATACACAACGCGCTGAAGTACAGCGGGGATGGGAGGCCCGAGATAGATATCGGAGCGCTCCGGATGGACAGGGAATGGTACATCTTCGTCAGGGACAACGGGATCGGCATCGATCCGAAGTATCACGATAAGATATTCGTACTATTCCAGAGGCTGGATCCCAACGGGATCCGCAGCGGCACCGGCGTCGGCCTGGCCATCGCCAAGAGGGTGGTGCTGCGGCACAACGGCAGGATCTGGGTCGACTCGTCGCCGGGCGAGGGGTCAACATTCTTCATCGCCCTGCCGGCGGACGAGTGTCCGAACAGAGGGGAATGCGGGAGCGGCTGCCAGAAGGCTGTGGAATGAACGGGATATCGCCGCTCCCGTATTGTGAAATCATTAAATGAGCATGGATGCTTATCCTAATCATGAAGGGGAAGGTGACCGAGGAGCTGATGCTGCCCTCGAAGAAGGAGATGATACCGACCGTGGCGATCCTCCTGCCGATCCTGGACATCGTCTTCCTCGCGGTATCGATCCTGCTATGGACTCTGGGATACCAATCCGTAGCTGTCTTCCTCCTGGTCTTCATCGGGTTCGGTATGGCCATCGACGCCTTCTTCGGCTTCTACTTCAGGAAGCAGACCGAGTTCTTCCCCAAGCTGAAGGACATCCCGCTCGGAACCCTGACCGTCAAGCGTGTCAACAGGGGAACGTACGCGACCGGAGGGAACAGGTACCTCGATTTCTGGAAGAGCCAGCGGGAGCACGCCTTCTCGAGGTACGCGCAGATCACCTCTGTGGCGGTGGGAGCGCTGTCACTGTATGCGATCACCATGCCTGTTATTTGGAACAAGGTCGCTGGCTACCTACCATCGGAGACTATGGCGTTCGTCGTGCTGGGTGCAGGCACCTTCGTGCTCGGGTTCTCGCTCCTGCTCATCGTGTTGCTTTCCAGGGATAACGCCATCAGGGAGGATGCTAGGTATGTGCTCCTCGCCAACATACCGGAGGAGGAGGAGATGTCGCTTGCAGCTCTGATACACCGGACCGACCACCTCCTGAAGTCATCGAGCCATTTCCAGCTGATATACGTCCTTCTGGCGCTCGGTGATGTGGAGAAGACGGGAGCCATAGAGCTTAGGGACAACAACGACGAGATACTGCACCTCCGGGATTGAGACGATGGAGTTCGTCGACGCAGGGGCTGGAAAGTACAACAGACGGTTGATGGATGCAGGGATGGCGTTGATGTTATCGTATGTCATGCTGCCATATGTCGCGTTGGCCTCCAAGTGGTTCAGGCCCCTGGGTCTTCTTTTCCTGCTGCCGATCGTACTCGTCCTGGTGAACATCGCGATCATCCTGGCCCGAAACGTCTGGTGGAACAAGCGGGAGACCCGGGGATGGTGGCTCCATGAGAAAAGACACATCATGAAGAGCTGGGTCAGGCTCGTCGGAGGTGTGGGACCGGTCCTGCTGCTCTTCAATATCGGAACCGTGGTCCTTCTGGCCAACATCCTGAACTCGGATCTGTGCGTTTACAACATGTTCGGTGGATCGCAGACCGAGATCGGAGCACCCTCGAGAGGGATCGGGCTGGGCAACCTGCTCCTGTTCGCGATCGTCATAGCGATCTTCTATTACGGGGAGAGGTTCATTCCGAGAAAGGTGGGGTTCGTCTCCCTGGACACAGCAACAGACCTGGATCTCGAGGAGGTCGAGTGGAGGCTCGAGAACTCCTTCAGGGACGGGATGGTGGAGATGATCGAGGAGACGGGGACCAGCAGGTACGGACCGCATACACGGGTGTTCGACCTCGGCGACGGGGTTAAGCTCCTGATCGTCGACCAGCAGCCGGTCCTACTTCGGCTGGGTGTCTGGAGGAAGAAGATCGATGCCGATGTCTACAGGATGGCGAAGGTGATTGATCCGTACCTGGAGTAGGGAGATCGTCAGATAGGATCGCTCAATTGTGTCGAGGTCGAACTGGAAGAATGATATTATCGATGCGGGAGATGGTCGGTTGCCGCATCTATCGAGTCGATGACCTAGTGTAGGTTCGAACGGGTTGACTCGCGTTGTCTGGGGCCGCCGATGCAGCATCGGCCGCCGCTTGTGCCTAAGGCGTGATCACGCCTTGCATTCCTTCCGCTTCTTCTTGGCCCTGCACTGGTTGCATAGATCGCCCTTGGTGGGTTTCGTCTTGCGCTCCACGTAGGGCTTCTTCTTAGGCCAGTTCGAACAGTTCTTGCAGAAATGCCAGGTGTCCTTTCCTTCTCTTTGTCTGTAGACCATCTGCTACACCTCTACCGGGGTATTATTGTTGTATTATTAAAGATTTGCACAGGCAAAAGGTTAAAGGGTGCAGAACAGGATTCACGACCCGATGCCGAAGGAGCTCTTCATGGTGGTCGGACCGCTGGGCGAGGAGGTGTCCGGAGGGACCGCGTCGTACCAGAGGGACCTCATTCACCACCTGCTCCGGAAAGGCTATCATCTATATCTTTGGGGATTGTCGTTACCGAAGGAGATCGAGGACCACGAGCACGTGGTCTTCAAGAGGGTCCCGGCGTTCTTCGGCAGGAGCTCATACCGGCTGCTCTTCTATCTCTACAAGATGACCCTCTTCGTCAAGGTGCCGAAGGACGCCATCGTGATAACGCAGAGAGGCGACCACATGTACCCTTTCGCCATGTTCAAGAGGAGTAGGAAGAAGGTGGCGGTGCTGCACGGTCAACTTACCCGGTCGGTCATGCTGAAGAAGGGGAAGGGGTCGTCCTGGTTGTTCAGGAAACTTGAGAGGTCGGGACTGAAGAGCTGCGATGATGTTATAGCAGTGGATGTCTCAACCAAAGAGGTCTACGAGGACAATTATACGTTCCTGAAGGACAGGATCGAGGTCATACCTGTGGGAGTGGATACGTCGACCTTCACGCCGATGGACCGAACGAAGGCCAGGTCCAAGCACGATCTCAATGGGAAGGTGGTATTGTACGTCGGCCGCCTCGAGGCAGAGAAGGACCTCGACCTGCTGCTTATGGCATTCGCCGAGGTCCGGTCGAACGATGAGACGGCGACCTTGGTTCTGGTGGGCGATGGGCGCGATCGGGGAAGATTGAAGGACGTTGTCAAGGAGCTGAAGATAGATGAATACGTCCGGTTCATGGGGACCCGGTCCAAGGACGAGGTTGTGGAGCTCATGAACTGCGCCGACGTGCTAGCACTCACGTCGATGTACGAGTCAGGACCGCTGGTGGTGCAGGAGGCCCTCGCATGCGGAACACCTTGCGTCACGGTCGATGTGGGCAGGGTGAAGGAGTTCGTACCGGGCCCTCCGTTCGGTGTGATCGGGGACCGGGAGACGTCAGCGTTCGCGAGCGGATTGAAGGAGGTCCTGGGATGGGAGCGTAAAGCCTATCTGCCCGAGGAGTTCGAGTTCGCCAGAACAGCGGAGAGGACCATGGAGCTCCTTGACGAACTGTGGAAGGGGGGAGCAGGTTGAGCGAAGGCCCGATCACGGTCGCGATGCTGTGCGACTATCCCATGTCGGAGAGGGATGCGGCCGGAGGATCGTACGTATTCATCCGGGACCTGATGGAGGAGTTCCGCAGATCCGACGAGTTCAAGTTCGAGATCGTCTCGGTAAAGAAAGGCCTGCACAAGGATGTCACCAGGGAGGAGGACGGCCTCACGGTCCACTTCCTCCACAGCATCCCCGGTCCGAGATTGCTCAGTTACCTGACGGTGGATCCCGGACGGGTCGTCACAAAGGTCAAGGCCATCGACCCTGACATCGTTCACGCTCACAACACCGGACCGCTATACGGCGTCCCGGCCATGAAGCTGCGAAAGAAGTACCCGACGGTGCTGAGGGTGCACGGCATCATCGCTCAGGAGAGCAAGCACTGGTCGGGCGGGGCGGGAGCCCTGAAGAGGATGTTCTATGGAAGGGCGGAGAGGAAGGTGCTGAAAAGGATGAGGAACCTCCTTGTGGACACGCCGTATGTGAAGGAATATATCGGCGGGATGACGAGGGCAGAGATCGTGGTCGACCCGCTTGGCGTGGACAAGGCATGGTTCGATGTCCGGGGAGAGGAGAGGCCCGGCAGGATACTGACCGTCGGGGGGGTGGAGGAGAGGAAGGGATTGATCTACCTCCTCCATGCGGCGAAGGTGCTGAAGGAAGGTGGGGTCGACTTCAAGATACGGATCGCGGGCAAGGTCCGAAAGGAGGCCTATAATCAGGAGCTCAAGGCCTACATCAGGGAGAACGACCTCAAGAAGAACGTGAAGATACTGGGCTTCGTCACCGATGAGGAGCTGGAGAAGGAGTACCGGAAGGCCTCGATATTCACCATGGCCTCGCTGGAGGAATCCCAGGGGATCGTCGTGTTGGAAGCAATGGCCACCGGCAAACCCGTTGTGGTCACCGACATCGGCGGTATGCCCTTCATGGTGGAGGAAGGTGAGAACGGGTTCGTCGTGGAGCCCCGGAGCGGAGAGGCCCTTGCTGAAGGGATCGTGAAGCTGCTCGAGGACGATACGATGAGGAAGAGGTTCGGAGAGCGTTCCGTCGAGCTCGCTCGAGGCTATGATATCAAGAACAATGTGAAGGCGATCTCTGCGTTGTACAGGAAGGTCCTTGCCGAACGCTGATTCGGTCATCGTGTCCGCCACGTCCTTCAGCTGTTCTTGGCATCTGTCGGAATTATCCGGCGTTTTCGATACAGGCAAACGTTTAATATTATCAGTATACTCTCACCGGAAGAAGGGATTTCCCATGGTCCAGCAGGTACCAAAGAGCTACGATACCGGGACGCTCGAATCGAAGGTGGAGCGCTACTGGGAAGAGAACGATATATACCGCAAGGTCAAGGACCACTGGATGGACGGGGAGGACTTCTACTTCATTGACGGACCTCCCTACACGTCCGGATATATTCACATGGGGACGGCATGGAACAAGATCCTGAAGGACTTCATGCTGCGGCTGACGCGGGCCAAGGGCTACAACGTCCGCGACCAGCCGGGGTTCGACATGCACGGGCTCCCCATCGAGGTGCTGGTGGAGAAGGAGCTGGGCATCTCGAACAAGAAGCAGATCGAGGAGATCGGGATCGACCAGTTCATCGAGAAGTGCAGGGAGTTCGCTCTCAAGCACAAGGACATAATGACAGGTCAGTTCCGGTCGCTCGGAGTGTGGATGGACTGGGAGAAGCCCTACATCACAATTACAAACAGCTACATCGGATCGGCATGGTGGGCGCTCAAGAGGGCCGAGGAGCGGGAGCTCCTGGACCTGGCCCAGCGGGTACTCAGCTGGTGCCCCAGGTGCGAGACCGCACTGGCAGAGGCCGAGATCGAATACAAGGAGAAGATCGATCCGTCGATCTACGTCAAGTTCAAGGTGGAGGGGAAGGAGAACGAGTACATCGTGGTCTGGACCACCACGCCGTGGACGATACCGTCCAACCTGGCCGTGGCAGTTCATCCGGAGTTCAATTACGTCAGGGTCAAGATGACCAAGGAGGACGGTTCCGATGAGATCCTGCTGGTCCACGAGGACTGCGCCGAGAGCGTGGGCAAGGCCGGCAGGTACCAGGACATGGAGGTCCTGGAGACCATAGTCGGAGAGGACCTCGAGGGGCTCAAGTACGAGCACCCCCTCACAGAGGAGGTCCCCTTCCTGAAGGAGACCGATATGGGCTACTGGCGGCACAAGATCGTTCTGGCCGATTACGTTACGGCGGATATGACCGGATGCGTTCACACCGCGCCGGGTCATGGTCCCGACGATTTCGATACCGGCCTGAGATACGACCTACCGCCTTTCTCGCCTGTAGGCGAGGACGGCTGCTTCAATGAGAATGCCGGGAAGTACGCCGGCCAGTTCACTAAGGATGCGGACCCGGAGATCACGGCCGACCTCGACTCCCATGAAGCGCTGCTGAACAGCGGCGAGGTGGAGCACAGGTACGGCCACTGCTGGCGGTGCAAGAACCCGATAACGTACAGGACCACGGACCAGTGGTTCCTCAGGGTCACCGAGATGCGGCAGCAGATGCTGGACGAGATCGGCAAGATCGACTGGTTCCCCGGATGGGCCGGAAGCTCGAGGCAGTACGAGTGGGTGGCCAACACCAGGGACTGGTGCATCTCCCGGCAGCGCTTCTGGGGCATACCGATACCGATCTGGAAGTGCGATTGCGGCGAGAGGAAGGTCGTCGGCGGGGAGGATGATCTCGCTGGTGCCGAGGGATACTCCGATGGTATGAACCTTCACCGGCCATGGATCGACGGCGTGACGTTCGATTGCGGCTGCGGCGGCAAGATGAGGCGTGTACCCGATGTGTTGGATGTCTGGTTCGATTCGGCGGTGTGCAGCTGGGCCCAGCTTGGCTATCCCGGCGATCCCAAGGAGTTCGAACGCTGGTGGCCCTGCAGATGGATCACGGAGGCTCACGATCAGACCCGAGGCTGGTTCTACTCTCAACTGGGAGCCGGGGTCGTGGCCCTGGACCAGATCCCGTACCAGCAGGTCCTCATGCACGGCTTCGCCCTGGACAAGGATGGGAAGCCTATGTCGAAGTCCCTGGGCAATGCGATCGACCCGCTGGACCTTACCGACAAGTACGGCAAGGACACCGTCAGGCTGTACCTCATGAAAGCCTCTGCGCCGTGGGAGGACCTGCCGATCTCGGAGGAGACCATCGGGAATACTCGCCGGATGCTGAACATCCTCTACAACGTATACGGGTTCTCGACACTTTACATGGAGCTCGACGGCTTCGAGCCTGGAAGCTTCACACTCGATGATGTGATGGAGAAGGGCGAGGTGGAGGACAGGTGGCTGCTGTCCCGGGTCGAGAGGCTGAAGCAGGATTTCAACGCCGAGATGGAGCAGTATCAGATCCACAAGGCGGCGAGGCATATAGAGCACTTCATCGTCGAGGACCTGTCCCGGTGGTATGTTAGATTGAGCAGGGACAAGACCTGGATCGAGGGGGAATCGCCCAAGAAGAGCAGCGTCTACGCCGTGCTGCATCATGCTCTTGTGGAGGTTGCCAAGGTCATGAACCCGATCACGCCGTTCCTCTCGGAGGAGATCTATCTCAACCTTGATGGTTCGAAGGGATCGATCAACATGGAGCCCTGGCCCGAGGTAGACGAGAAATACCTCGATGAGGACCTCGAGAAGTACATGACGTCGATGCGCAACGCCGTCGAGGCTGTGTATAGTGCCCGCCAGAAAGGCGGCAGAAAGCTGCGCTGGCCGGTCAGGGAGATCACCATAGAGCCCGAGACCGAGCAGGCCGTCATGGGCTTCCAGGTGCTGGCCGACCTCTTCAAGGGACAGACAAACGCCCGGGTGATCAAGGTGCTGGACCCCGGGGTGAAGTGGGATGGCTATGAACATGATCCGAAGCCGGCCATGAAGACCATCGGTTCGAGGTTCAAGGAGAACGCCGGGACCGTGGCAGCGTTCATACGGAGCATCGATGGAGCCGAGCTCAAGGGCACCCTCCAGGGTGGCGGTTCGGTGGAGATCGACCACGACGGTTTCAAGTTCACCATAGAGGACGACATGGTCTCGTTCGAGGAGGTCCTTCCGGACAACTTCGCAGCGGAGTCCTATACAGGCGGAAAGGTCTTCATCGACCTCGGCATGGACGATTCCATCAGGGGAGAGGGCTATTCCAGGGAACTGATCAGAAGGGTCCAGGAGATGCGAAAGCAGCTCGACCTGAACGTGGAGGAGACCATCGATATCGACGTGAACCTCTCGGAAGATGTTCGCGAATACGTCTCCGGCTGGACCGACCTGATCAAGGCGGAGACCCGTTGCCGCGAACTCGTGTTCGCAGACGGCGCTCCCGAGGGCTCCACCGAATGGGACGTCGACGGAGAGAGTTTCGCGATTGCTATAAAAAGAACCTCAGAATAATCCTGCCAGCGGTGGAACGGCGCTTAGGAAATATTTAATAGGGGCTAGTAGCATTTGCGATACAGAAATTCAGCTGAGGGATGAAATTGGAACGACTATCCACAGGAATACCGGGTCTTGACAAGATGATCGGCGGCTACCCCACCGAGAAATCGGTGCTCGTCACGGGGACCGCCGGCTCCGGAAAGACGATCATGGCGCTGCACTTCCTCAACGCGGCTCTGGCCCAGGGCTTGAAGTGCGTATATCTGGCCACTGAGGAGATACCGGAGGACATCAAGAGGCAGTCCCTATGCTTCGGCTGGCCCCTTGACGAGTACGAGCGCAAGGGGACCCTCCAGATCATCAACGTCCTCAAGAGGAGGGTGCTGGAGGCAAGGGAGGCCGCAAAATACGGTAGCAAGGTGGAGGTCACGAACTTCATGCCGTTCTACAACAAGATCCCGGCCGATTCCGACGTGGTCATCATCGACAACATCGGGTCGCTGGCCATCGGCATGTCCCCGGACGTCCTCAGGCATCAGCTCGACCTTCTGGTCTACAAGCTCAACGAGATCGGCGCAACATCCCTCATAATCTGCGACGAGGCCCTCGGAGAGCAGACCTTCAACATCGCCATGTACTCTGTGTACGGCGCGATCAGGCTGATGAGAAGGGAGAACCCGTTCACCAACAAGCGTGAGAGGGTCATGGACGTCATAAAGCTGAGGAGCACGAAGATCCCCATCGACTTCATCCACTTCGACATCTCGGAGAAGGGGCTTTTCCTGGTCGAGACGGAGATGTGAGCCAAACCATCGGCATTCCCCTTTCTGTTACTGGATGTTATGCATATGATAGATGGAACAGAGGCATCTTTCGTCTATGTCGCACCGAAATGTTAATAACGAGGACGTGGTTCAAGCATTCTCGCCAACGTGTGGGCCCATAGATCAGTCCGGTAGATCGCTGCCTTCGCAAGGCAGAGGCCGCGGGTTCGAATCCCGCTGGGTCCACTTTCTCCAATGGGCGAACCCTAGCTTTTTCGCCCAATTTTTGACATATAGATATGTCACTCGAAATACCTCCCCTGAAGTCGCTTTAAAGCTTTCTGACTCCGAGAGTCTGACATCTCTTGTGCAGTCCCTTTAATCAGCGGTCGGGCAAGTCCCTTGAATGGTCCAACGAATCGAGCATCTTCCGGTCGTAATATGAAAAATCCGAGTCGAATTGCTGTACGCAATGATTCCCGCCTATTTCCGATGAAGGTTCTGTCAACTTCCACCAAGAGATCATCTTCGAGTCTGAAGGCAATTCGTGAAGTCTTGGTACCGAATGACAGGGTTGCCAATTTACGGTTAACACCCAGCGGCCCTTCAGGATTTATGCCTCCATTCCTTTGAATATCGATCCCAACCCAAATTAAATCGCGGACGATCTCACTCTTTGATCTACCAGCAGTCTCAGAAAGGTCATCAATGGCATTTCTTATCCATTCCTCGATTCGGATATCGATTAAGGTTAAATCTTTCCCTTTCGGCCTTGGCATTCGTATAGATATCTCGCCCCTCAATAAAAACCTTTATGAATCTCGATGCCCATTATGTATGTCGATATGCAAACGAAAATGTCCGAGGCGAGTGTAGCATTCGGCAGATTCAGACCTGATGAGGTTAAATCCCTACGACGATTTGAAAAAACATTTCGAATCCCCGCTCGCACCGGACCTGCTGCGTGGACCAGCGAACTCGAAAGCATCCAGAACCTTCTGGATTATTTAAGCAGATATACCCAGAGCGAAGATTCAAGGGTAGTCTATCTCAATATCCTAAGGCGGTTCTGTGAGTGGGCTGAAATGGGACCCGAACAATTATGCAACCTGACTCAATCAGATGTCGAAGGTCTCATCCAGAGATTTGGAGACCTTCATAATCGCCATGGTAAGAGCCGTCGTTACATAAACACTATCATTAATAGGCTTAACACATTTTTCCAGCGAAATGGGTATCCTGATCTGAAGATAGAGCATCTCCATGTGCCGACAAGGTATCGATCAAGAGCAGAGTACATACCGACGAAAGCGGATGTTTATTCTATGGTCGACCATGCTGTTTGCCTAAGGGATCGGGCTATTATCCTGTGCCTTTTCAGCAGTGGGTTACGTCTAGGAACTATGAGAGCCCTTAACTATGGTGATATCAGCGAGGAGATCGAAAGTGGGAACCATTGCATTCAGATTGATGTGACACCGAAATTGAAAGAGAGGGTTCACGGAGCATGCAAAGGTGGCATCCCATACTACACATTCTTTTCGAACGAGGCAGTCGAGGCATTGCAGAGCTACTTCCGAGAGAGAATGGAGATCTATGGAGCTCTGAACGACGACGATCCCGTATTCGCATCTCGATGGAGATTGTATGACAAAAGGGACAGACCGAAATCCCGCCTGAGCCACCCTCAGATTAATCAGCTCATCAAGAAGATTGCAAAACTGGCTGGGATACAGCAATGGAAACACATCTCAGCGCATTCCTTCCGGAAATCGTTCGAATCCGTGCTGAGAAGCCAGACGATTGATGGAGGCAGACTCGATAAGGGTACTCAAGAGTTCTTTATTGGCCACATACTGCCAGGAAGTCAGGATTATTATTATGACCGGAACGACATAGAATTCCACAGAAGGGAATATTTGAAGTTGGATTTTGGAAGACCAACTAATACCAGGCTGTCCGATCTATTCATGACCACAGTAAGACTTGCATCGGATCTGTCTGAATCGCCAGAAGCTATTCTGCAACGGTACATTAAAAAGAGATACCAAGGATCATTAACCTGGCAACAGCTTTCAGAAGATCGTAAGATCAGGTTAATGAACGAAGCATTGGAGTGGTGGAGCGAGTATCGCAACGAGAAAACATTTGAGAACACCGATAAAGTCATCGATATCTCGGACACCGCGGCTCACCTCGACCAGGGTTATGCGTTTGTGACAGCTCTTGATGAACGGCAGGTTGTTGTCAGGAAGGTTGGCTGAATGAGACTTCCACTCCGGCTTGATTACCAATATTAAAGCCAAAGGGTTGGTAACAATAACTTATGGAGATTGATTGTAAAAATTGCTCGTGCGAAGAATGTTGCTTTCAACACTTCAGTAGGTGACGCCAACATTTTCTCTTTTATAATTCAGAATACGCCTCTTGAGTGTATACCTGTAAACGAGGTGTCGATTGAGAAAAGAGGGATTTATCGACCAATTGACTGACCCGCCATCGAGCACTTTCGAATCGAAATCTCCGATATGGTGGGTCCGATGAGAAAATCGCACCGGTTAGATAATAAGCAAGGGGTGATGATTCTGATGAGGAAGAAGATTTTATATTACCCGACCCACGAGACGCTCAACATTTCTTACAGAAAGTTCCCAACTTGGTGGATAATAATGATGTATATAGACCGAATTTGGTTTATACCAATATTGCACTTGAATTTATCGGGACTAGTATTGTTATTCGTAGGTTTTCATTATCTGGATGATAAAGTATACCCAATTCATTCGAATAGTAAATCGAATATCCATGTACGAGCAATTGATCTCGGTACCAAGATTAAAACATGTGACTAATGTCCACATTTGGATTGACTTGCCATCCCCTAATCCCTTTACCGAGGACCACCTGTTTATCGGTGAGTTTGTCAATGTGATATGAAATTGTAGATTGATTAAGATCCATTGATTTTGCTAAATCTGTTTGGGTAATCTTGGGATTAGATTTCAGCCGCATTACAATCTCTTTCTCAGTTTCAGATAGAATAACATCAGGAATCTTATAACCATAAGGGTAAAATCTTCGATGGTTTCTTTCGTTTATACTCCGAAGAAAACCTCTCTTTTCGAGCAGTCGAAGGTGATATGTTGCATTACCGTTTTGCAACCCTAGGTCCTTTTTCATTTTTGAGAAATGAACACCAGGATTCGCCCCGATGTATTCAATAATTTTTGCTCTAGTCACCTGATCAGGCAACCGTTCTTTCTTTGTCTTCGAATAAAGAACCATTAATGCACTCGTTGAAAAATATAAAACCGGCTCGATCATTATTATTGCCATCAGGAGGATTGAGAATCCTAACAACAGTAGGATCGATACCAAGCGGAATGAGTTTGATTCATTGTGGTCCTCAGGTCGAATTACTGGCTCCTCTAATGAGATTCTAACAGTCAGAATTTCGGAGTAATGGTAACCGTCCCGGGCTCTAACCTTAACGATATGATCACCATATCCGTATTCATCGTGGCTGAGATGCATTCTCCATTTTGAGGTTCCTTGCACACGGTTCCAGGACCCGTTATCCACTGAAATTTCAACGATTGACACCTGATTATCGAGATCAGATGTAGTGCCTTGGATTGTAAGCTCATTAACGAATGACCCATTAATTATAGGGAATGTAATCGCTACTTTGGGTTTAATGTTAATATGTAGTTTCTTCGAATCTACTTTGATTTGGTCATAACTATCTGCAACGATTAGGGAAACCTCATGGGATCCATTGGTTAATGTTGTGCTATTGAAAACTGTTTTAGATCCATTATAGAATTCTCCATCAAGATTAGATATCATTGAGAAGTATGAGATTTGAACATCATCAAATCCTGAAATATTAATGGAAACCAGCTCTCCGAAGTATGCCGGATTTGGACCTATCGATTCAATCTTTCCGACTGGGAGTCCGTTAATATTTATCGTTGTGTTCGTAGGTTTGGACCAGGTACCATTATCATCTTGGACCTTTAAAATGATTGAATGAGAACCATTTGCTAATGACCATTGAGTAAAAGAATTATAACTCCCATTATATAACTCGCCCTTAATAGATGAGACCCATACATAGCGAAGAATTCGCGAGTCGTCGCTACCGTCTGCGGTAAATGTAATCGGTTCTCCTTGTTTAATGATGTCCGAAGAACTGGGTATGATGTTGGCTCTCGGAATCCCATTAATATGGATAGTCGTATTGTCAAAATCGCTCCAACTGTGTGATCTGTCCATTACTTGAAATTGGATGTTATGAGTTCCGTTCGAGAGAGCATTAAATTTAAAAGATGGCTCAGGACCGTTATATATCACGCCATCGAGGTCTGAAATCCATTGGTAAGAGATTACATGTCCATCCGGATCTTCACCAACTCCTGAAAATGTTACCAGTTCACCTTCTAAAGCAAAAGGAGGAGTTATGTAATTAATCGTCGCGTTTGGTCGATAATTCTTCACCTCAAGAATTTCAAGTGAAACAATTGCGTCTTCACTCCACGTATCATTGTCGTCCAGGACTGAATAACGAATGTAGTGACTCCCAATAGCCAACGAGGAGACTGTAAAATTATTGAATGTACCGTTGTATAGTACACCGTTCTTTGAAGATATCCAACGATGACGGATGATTACACCATCTTCATCCTCTCCATGGCCAGATAAAGTGACGTTTGAGGTTTCGTATGCTGGATTTGGAGATATATAATCAATGAATGCAGATGGCTTTCTATTCCTCTTATTACGATCATATACATCAAGGGAATCTGACACTTCTTCACTCCAGGTATCGTTATTGTCCATTACCCTAAGATAGATCGTGTGATTACCGACTGATAAGAAATCGAGGATTATCGTTCCGTTGGTTCCATTGTAAAGGGATCCATCAATCGATGAGCGCCATGAGAAGCGAATGATTTCACCGTCATGATCAATTCCATCGGCATCAAAGGTCACATCAGAACGATGTTCTACAGGAGATGGTGTGATTATTAAGATGGTTGCTGATGGTGGTGAATTAGTTAGATTTGCTTTAACCTTTATCGTTTCAGAAACCTCAGGACTCCAGGTTAAATTATCATCTTGAACCCTTAAGGTAATGCTGTGATTCCCAATGGATAATGTATCGTTGCTGAAGTTAAACTCTGTACCATTATAAAGCTCACCATCCAGCGAGGATGTCCATGAATAACGGACTATGTGTCCATCCTCATCAGAAGCCTCAGCTATGAAAGTAACATTATTGCCATATCTCGACGGATTAGGTGTTATGGAATCGATTGTGCAGACTGGATCTTTATTCACCGGAATTTCTACATATAATGGGAAATTATCCTTAGAGTCATTATGAGTTATTGAACCGTCAATAACATATGGGGTATCGCCAATTCCATCATCATTATCGTCAGAACCTGAATAATCGCTCCACCAGTTCCCAGAACTACCATCATCCCAATTGTTCCCTGGTTCATCGTCATAGGCTTGTGAAGACGAATCCCCGTTCTCAAGGAATGAATTATTATGGATAAAGTTGTTAGTTGCACCAGCACCATTGATGTAAATCGCATATTCATCGTTATAATAGAATAAGTTCTCGGATATTCTGTTAATACTGCTCGCGTTAATGTGACTTCCATATTCGAAGTTACTCGAAATGTTGTTCTGAAAAATTGTGTTATTCTCTGCATTTGGTGATAAATATATACCGATGTCATTGCGAGTTATATTGTTTTTCCTTATTTGGTTCGAAGCAGAATTTTCGATCTTAATACCGAAACTACAATCCCAGATCTGATTACCCACAATATCATTATTCTTGGTTCCTGTCCATATTAAAATCCCAATAGTTGTGTCTGTTATCCTTGAATGAGAGATTAGATTAAATCTACTAGACTGCGTTATTTCAAAACCATTACTGATTCCTGAGATGTTAAGGTTCCTTAGAGCACAGTGATCGGCCATCAGCCTTATCGCAGTATCATCGTTTGAATTCCCTTGTATAGCAATGGCAGTTAATTGCACAAAATCATGCTGTATCTCAACGATTGGGCCGGAATCTTCGCCATTAATTATGGTCTTTGAGGATCCATTTCCAATAATATTAACCATCCGATCAATAAATAGCGATTCAACATAGGTTCCTTCGTATACATGGATTATGTCATCATTACTTGATGCATCAATTGCATCTTGAATTGAAGAAAAATCTGCACCAATCCAATTATCATCTACAATCCAGGTGTTGGTAGAATTCAAATCTGGTATTCGCTTCATGTATGGGAATGAATCAACTACTGAAAAGTGGGAGAATCTGTCATCACCATCAATATTATATGGGATATCACCTATGCCATCAAAGTCAAGATCAAAACCCGCATAATCACTCCAATAATTCCCTTGGTTATTAAGGTCCCATTGGTCCAACTCCTCATTATCCCTTGATTGTGAGAAAGAGAGTAATAATAACCTAGAATGAATGTTATTATCGATGAAGTTATTGTGGTGAATCTTATTGTTTCCGCCTGGATTTTTACGATCACTATGGATGGCGTAACCAGCATTTTGATATAAGGTATTGAACGAAATCGAATTATTACACGCTTGAGTAAGATCGATACCGACCGAATAGGTTCGTGGTAGGTCTAATCCTCTATCGTATCCGGTATAACTGATGTTGTTAGCCATGATTTTATTGTATTCACTAACTGCTGAGGAATCATTAGTGTGTGAGGCAATGACAATTCCACGTTTTAAGAAGGATAATTGATTATTATATACCTTATTTCTTGAGGAATTTAATAGAGCGATCCCAGAGGCGCTACCATATTCTAACGTATTGTTATATATTGAATTATTATTGGAATTAAGTAACAGGATTGGTTGCGTTACATTTCTGAATGTATTATTGGATATTAAACATTGATTAGCGGCATTTAATTGAATTGGGAAGTAAAAACCTTGATCGGTGTCGTTGAACTGAAATCCCTCGATCGTACAATTATTGACACTAATGTTGAAAACCAACTCATTTGATGGACCAATTAGGCTTGTACTTCGATTTGCAATGAACGAAATTTCTTTTCCAACACTAAGATTCTCAACATAACTCCCATCATACACCCTAATTATACTTCCATCTGTAGCGTTGATTAATGCTTCCTGAATCGATGAATAATCCGCCCATGGCCCAGTATCATCGTCGACAATGATTGTACTCGCAGATGTGTTGATTAAGCTGAGCAATAGTATTAAACCGAATGTTATGAACATTAGGGACCTATGTCTCTTATTGAACCATATCCCAATATTGGACACTCTTTTATCCATATTCTCAACCAAATGAGTTAAAAGGGATTTCAATATATGGTAAGTTTGGTACGTTCATCGATATTGTTGTTGTTTAGGTGGAAGAACTGGATTATTTGTATTCCTCAATTAGATCTAATGCAAGGAAAATCAGGGTAACGGCCGATTAATAAGAACCCATGGTAAAAACCAAAACAGAACCAAAACGAAATTAATATCAAATGGAAAACAAGAAGCATTTATGGATACTATCCTCCCCGAATACACCTGATAATTATTACTCTGTCTTATACTAACGGCTTGCTTCCATAATAATCCATGATTTTTAAAGATATTGACATTTTTACCGCAATATTGCTAATGCAACCAAAGAATTGGCTGATAATCATTGAACGCGTATAATCTCCAAATTCAATCTTCATTGAACTATTATCAAAGAAATGATAGCCTCTGTTACACAATAAAATCCATTGTGATTATGTTAAAATGACGCAATTCAAGCCTCAATTCAACAATAAAAACCAGAAATACATTTATAATCATGAAATAATTCTAATTCGGAGATATCGCATGAGAGATTTATTAGCCATAATCGATGAAGCAATCCTAATAGAAGGAGATGGCATCGAATTTTACAAGAATTTAGTTAATCGAACCACCAATAATATGGCGAGAATGATATTCCAAGAATTCCTAAAAGATGAGGTTCTCCATAAGAAGAAATTTCTTGACTTTCGATTAGCACTATCGGATGATGCGTCATCAATCTTCGAGTACTCGTTAGAATCATTCGATATTCCAATCTTTAGTAACTTAGATAAAGACATCGAATACGTAAAAAAGGCAAAACGAGCTGTTTTTGGAAAAAATGTGAATTTGACCGTTCCTGATGCGCTAAGAATTGGTTTAAAAACAGAAGAACAATCAATTCAGTATTACATTAATAGTGCAAGGAAACTTAAAGAAAATGAAGGGATCAAAGATAGACAATTTATTGAAGGTTTGCGGTTTATTTTAATGGAAGAAATCATCCATTATCACACCATTAAGAAAATGAATGATGAATTCAAACAGTTTGGTTTTTGGATTGATAGAGAAGATGCGATAACATTTAAGAAGACAGAGGAACAAGAAGCGAGAAAATTAGTAACTGGTTTCTTGAAAGATATTCCTCTAGAGGTGGGTATGCAGGATTTTGCAGATTCACTGGTGAGTGTGGAATTAGAATAGCTAGGCCTCGAAGATTACCTATGACATAGATTGTTAATCTTCATTGATTCCAGGAGAACTTCTAATATCCATATTATCTCTGACGTTGGATTAATTGAACTTGTGGATCAAACATAATATCTTCTAAATGAAATAAAAACTTAAAGATGATAAATCGCCACTAAGTTATGCCGAGTATAAGAATTCAATAATTGGAAAACATGAGCCTGTGGATAGATTTTAAGTATTATGTATATCAATTATTAACAAAGGTACTTGAATGTTGGAAATTGTAGACACAGATAGGACCAATGGGATAATTGAAATAGACTTTGGTGGAAGCATAAACATTGAGGAGATAACTAAGTTTTTACATAAATTAATAGATATCATGAGAGAAAACAAATGTTGGAAGATTTATGCTCAGTCTAACAATCTGATCGGCGATTATACAACCTTCGATTATCTTCAGATATTTAAATTGTTCAACCAAATATCATTTCCAAGAGATTTCAGAATCGCTGTAGTAAATCTGCATGGAATTACTGATAATATGAAGTTCTTTGAGAATATCGCGGTCAACCATAATTGGTATGTGAAGGTATTTGATGATGAAGAATTAGCTTTTCATTGGTTGAAGTCGGACTCTCAATAAGCCTATGAGTGCTTGTATCTTATTCACAAGAAATAATATCTCTCAACTAATACAGGTAAATCTACTGGAGGACAAAACCTAACTTTATCGGTTCTGAGCTAGTTCGTAAATGAGGTATTCAATTAACTAAAGACGTTTATATGATGGAATCATAACAATGTCAGTAGACCTCCATGAATTAAATCATGTACGGATTACTGTTTCCTGACATCATTATCAGATAAAGAGGGGTCAATTGAATGTTTTGAATTCAAAGTAATGCAATGCTCACTCATGCATCGACATTTTCTGTCTATTGATTGTCCTTCTTTGACAGAAAAAACACGTCCACATCGAACACACATGTAATTGCCCGGCGTAACGTTTATCCTCTTTCCAAGCATTTGTTCCCCTGTATGAATGGATTTTATCATGCTATTTATGCTTTAAGTACATTGAAGGTTACATTTGTAAACATGTTTCCTTGTCGATTTGCCCTAAGACGATCAGTCATCTTGAGGCGATGTTGGTTTGAATGCGTTAGACTTATCGCATGTGATTGATCAGTAAAGGTCGATTCAAATGACCAGAAGGTTATTAAATCTCAACGTCATTACTCAATTGACGAAAGAGGTTAGAAAGGGACTTGAAACTTCTATTACATTGGTGGAATAATATGCGGTGGTTTTCTAGTATTTAGAAACTTTACTTTCAAGGTGTTGATATGATAAATCTCATTGGAGTAAATGACATAGATTTTGAACAGACACTTGTAGGGTTATTTGATAAGATACCATTTTATGTGTTTCTAATAGATGAGGATCACAACATTGTTTTTGCGAATAAGGCCGTTTGGTGGAACTTTGGGAAGAATCCTGAAGCGGTTATTGGTAAACATTGTCCAAGGCTAATACACGATGTTGATGAATATACCCATTGTCCGGTGATAAAAGCGATTGAAAAAAACGCTTTTGTCGAAATAAAGTATCAAGATGAAAATTCAAAGAAGTGGTTCTTAAACACTGCGTATCCTACGACTTTTGTAACAGAAGAAGGAAAACGAGTTTTCTTCCATTTCAATAGGGAAATTATCGAATGATTATCGGTGAGATTATGAGTGATCAACAAGAGCTCATAGACGCCTTAACAGAAGAGAACGAGAATCTTCGTGTAGAAATCGAGAACCTCAGACAAGAGGTTCTGATCAATAAGAGGGCTAGGGACGAGATAGGAAAGGTTAAAACTAGTCTTTCAGAAGCGCAACGTATTGCAAAACTTGGTAATTGGGATTGGGATATACAACTTAATACACTTTTTTGGTCAGATGAAATTTATCGAATTTTTGGCCTAAAGCCAAGAGAATTCGGAGCTACCTACGAAGCATTTCTTGAGACATTACATCCTGATGATAAAGAATATGTAATAAATATGGTCAATGAAGCCTTATATGGAGATTCAAGTTACAACATTGATCATCGAATAATACTCCCAAATGGTGAGGTACGAATTGTCCATGAGAAGGGAGAGGTGACCCATGAGTCGAATAAACCGATTCGGATGATAGGAACAGTTCAAGATGTTACTGAAATTCGAAAGAAAGAGAAAGAACTAAAAACTGCGTACGAAGCTGTGCTTCGATCAAACGAAGAACTAGAGCAGTTTGCATATGTCGCGTCACATGATCTCCAAGAACCCCTCAGAATGGTCGCTAGTTATCTGCAACTCCTTGAAAGCCGATACGGAGACAAATTAAACGAAGATGGCAAGGAATTCATTTATTACGCGGTTGATGGTGCACAACGGATGAAGAAGTTAATCCAAGATCTCCTTTCTTATTCAAGAATTCAATCTAGGGGAAAGCCGTTCGAAATGATTGATTTAAACAATGTACTAACCGATACCTTAGTTGTCTTTAAAGCTGATATTGACGATAAGATTCTGACAATTGATAGTAGTGATCTCCCAACTGTCTGTGCTGACCATAGCCAGATGAAATTGGTTTTCCAAAACTTAATATCCAATGGGATTAAGTTTAGACGAAGTGAAGTATCCAACATTCACATTGATTCGAAGAAGGATGGTGAGCAGTGGATCATTTCAGTTCATGATGACGGCATTGGCATTGAACCGCAATATCATGAAAGGATCTTCACAATGTTTGAAAAGCTTCATTCTATATCCGAATATGAAGGAACTGGTATAGGGTTGGCAATCACTAAGAGAGTAATACACCGTCACAATGGTAAAATTTGGGTTGAATCCGAGTTAGAAAAGGGATCAACGTTTCATATTTCGATACCAATTATAGAATGCCCTGAAGAGAAAAGTGGTGGGTGCAATGAGCGATGCATCCAATAGTAACAAGTAGAATGAGATGGATAATTATTTTAAGATTCATATAAGAAGTCTATTTCGAGGGATTATTAGTGCATTTTGTATCAGTACCCTTTATCTAGTTACGTTTTTTGTATACGGAATATATATAATAGAACATCACCATCTTTATATTCCAAGGAGTTGGAAATTCATGAGTGAGAAAGGGAATAAATCACCAAAGAACGCACCAAGCACGACCGGAAATCCTTCAGGTAAAGGTAGGGGCAACAATCCATCAAAGAAATAACTATATTGAGTGGTATATCGCATTTGATATTATCTAAGACAATCATTCTCTCTGAATTATTAGACTTAATATCCTATCAGTATAATCCCCAATGGCTAGGTTTATGTTGAGATAAATGATTAATAATTCTGGATTTGTTATAATAAACGAGCCGTCAGGTATCCTTTGTATTAAGTAAGCAACCGGGAGTGCAACTAACCTGGCGGCTCACCTGCGATAGTAGATTTTTTCTTATCTGGTTGAAGGTTGGTCGACTATTGGATACAGAAAGATGAATTGCTGCATTTAATCCACTATGGAATAACTGTTCGACGCCAAGATCACACATAGAAGATTGTTAAATGATCTCATTTTCAATATTAATCTTCAATGAGAATATATTAATAGAATTGATGTATTACGACAATATGATGAGCCATGAATGCTGGTCACCTTTATATGAGACTCCTATGCAGCCCAGTGAGTTAAGTGTACCCATATCTTTCCACCGTTGTTGGCTCATCACACTTTTTACCATTGTTTTTAATATGTATCGTTTAGCATAACGGTAAACTTAGAGCTGAGCTTGATGTACCGGGAATTGATAAAAATCATCTACGGCGGATGTTAAGAAATAAGACTGTTATGAGAGCAATTATTGTTGTGAGGCCAAATCCCGGTATTCCGGCATCATCGTTGTTGCCATCTGGTCTTGTTGATGTATCCTGGGGATAATCGTGGGAATCTCTTGGATCTGTTCCTGCGAGCTTCTCTTCCTCATCAGAATAACCATCACCATCATCGTCTGAATCTTCGTCATCGTGGATATCGTCGCCATCAAGATCACTCCAGTTCAAAATGAAGTCATCTCCTTCCGCCCAATCGATAGTTCTAGTATTCGGATCTCGTCGATGGGTCCTAACTTCCGTATTTCCTAATGAATCATCCAATTCAGGTGAGCCAACAACACCTTTCTCAAGTTCGAGTACAATATAACCAGGTGTTCCGGTCATATAGCTACCTGTACAGGTTCCGTTCACTGTGTATGCAGTGGATCCACCACCTTGAACCCATGTTCCATATTCATATTTGATCTCGTCATCTTCCCGGAGACGACAGAAATAGTTTTCATCTCTGAATTGCCAATAGAATACATAATCTGTTTCGCTTTCAATAGAAGCTAGCGATTTAACTTTCATATTAAAACGCATTGTAGTGTTCGAAAGATCAATGAACCATGCTGAAATGATCTCTAAACCGTCATTATCTGCAGTTGGGTTCTGACTATCATCCGCATCATTGTCGGAATCTGTAATTTCCGGATTGTTTTCAGTACCTGCGGATGCATTATTGAGGATTAATCCAATAACCATTATCAGGATTAAAATCCAAATAGCTTTCTGGGACATATGAATGGATATTCTATGAGATATTTGATGATTTCGATTATTCGCTTTTCGAAGTCATGAATTGAGATACAAGATCTGAAATATTCATTTTAAAATGCATGAAAATACGGTTACCTTCGTTTGAAATCCATTCCGTTGGGTATGCACCAGAGAAATAAATGGCATTATCTTCTTTCGATATTAATTGATGAGCTTTATTGGTTTTAGTAGATACCGCAACCGGACATGCGTAACAGTTTTTTCCATTATGTTGAAAATGAGGGCATTTGTGACCTGCAAGGAGATCAGGGATTTCATTAAGCTCTAAGTATGTGCCATGGTTAGCTAGTATTATATTATGTTCGCTATCTATCAACATAACTTTGAATGGCACAGAGTTCATTAATGAAAGAAAGATCTCCTCTGCTGAGGCTTTTTCAACATCAAGGATGCCGACCTGGAAAGGATTTGAGTCTATCAATTTGGCCATGTTGATCTCCAATTGTGGATGAATAAATGAAATCATATAAGAATATTATGTAAATCTGAGTTTATTCATGAAGATTTAATAGGGCTCCAGGGGAACTGTTACCGCGACATGCGACCTTAATCTTTAAGGAGAACTATTAATAAGGGATCTTGTGAGAACCCCTTTTTTTAGTAGGGTGGCTAAGCATATGTTTGGCCAAACCTCCTAGGCGAGTTCCTTTTAGCCGAAATCGTATTGGAAAATCAAGCTAAGGTGTAAATTGCCTGATAGATGATGAAAACAGTTTCGGGATTTAACTGAATAATAAGATCCGTTTTTCTCGGTATGATTTATTCGGGTTCTTTCCATTTCCCGGTGACCAATAGCAGCTTCTTTGATTAAAGCAATCGGTCTCACGGACTACATCTAGAAACCGAGAAAGCAAGCTATTAATTAGGTTAAGTTATGTCGTTGATTATGTGGAGGTAAGAAGGGGCACGGGTAATCACACAGGCCTTGCACCTTCTTAGCCAGTTGCACTTTTAAATGGTGGGTTGCACCCTTTTTCAGGAAATCCCTCTAAATAGGGTGCAAAACCAATCGCGCAGAAAACACTTAATAGTTCAATAGTAATTAATGTATAGTGAGCCATCGGCACGCAGGAGTTATTGATACAATCCCCCAGGTTGCTTGTATCAAAATCGGTCACCTAGATGATGATAGTCTGATGGCTCACTGAACCCCTTATTCTTTTCTCATTTTCGTATTCTTAATGATTGTGACTGATTACTATTGGTTATAAGCAACGTACTTTTAAATATGGATTTAGGAACAGATTCTTTTGGCATAGGGAAGAAGGTGGAAATCAATGCTAGTAAAACGAAAAGAAGGGATGCGGATTCTTCTTGTAGAAGATAATCCCGGTGATATAAGGCTCGCTCAAGAAGCGATTAAGGAAGCTGGGCTGAAACTTGAAATGGATGTCGTCACAGATGGGCAGGCTGCATTAGACTTTTTAGAAAAGAAGAATGACTTTCAAGATGCCAAAACACCAAATCTGATTCTCCTAGACCTCAATCTCCCGAAATTAGACGGTAGGATGGTATTGTCAGAAATTAAGCGTAATAGACAGTTAATGAAGATACCAGTGATCATATTCACTACCTCAAGTAGTGATGAAGATGTCTATATGACATATCAGCTCCATGCGAATTGTTACATGGTAAAACCGGTAGAATTCAATACGTTTATTGAACATATTAGGATTCTATCGAATTTTTGGTTCGAATTAGCCACGATTCCATGGGAGAATAATGACGATTCTGATTGTGATTAATTGGTAATGTCCAACTAGAGTATATAAGTATGATAAAGAATGCTTATTCAATGGCGCTTGATGAGGACGAAAAACAGCTGTTAGAAAAGTTACATTCAAAGGTTGGGAATACTCGAAAGCCGTTTGCAAAGGTTGAGTTGGCGAAAGAATTACAGTGGGAAATGAACCGCTTGGACTTTGCCATGATAGAGTTAATTCAGTCCCGAATAATTGAAAACGTCGACAATGGTGGTAGATGGTCTTTCACGTTTGAATATCTTAAAGAAAGCATTGATAAGACAAGGCATAGTGACGACTGAGCGTATTCCACTAGGTCGAAATCATTAATAACACCTTCCTAGTTGATTTGAATTGTAACCTCTATCATGAATTCTTGTAATATCGTTTAATCTGAAATGGTAAGTGCTTCTATGATCTATAGATTCATATTCAATGAAATATCCTCCAGACATTAATTCCTCAATTGCAGACACTCAATGAGTCGACATTTGAATGAAAAAGGAAATAAACACCTCACACTTTAGAGATCAGGTTGTTGATGACTAGTTCGGAGATATCGGCTGAGTATTCCCCGGTGCGTCTGATGCTCTCGGCGATCCGGCCTTCAGCCGCGCTTGCTTGGCCCTTGGATCGGATGGAACTGGAAATGATTGTTTCGCAGAGGTTGGCAAGCTCCGCCATTGCCGTGATAGTGTCGTTTGCGGCGGCGATATCCTTTCTCATCCACGCATTCATGCTATCCGAGAATATCTGGGATGCTACCTTATGGGCCTTGACCACTTTCTTGACCATGGCGGAGCCGACCTCATTATCGATTAAAATTTGCTGATTCTTGGAGATGATGACGGCATGGTCGCCTATCCTCTCGAGGATCCGGCTGACGAGGAAATAGTAAATCGCGTCGTCAAGGGATACGTCCAGTCTTCTTGCCAGATTGGTGTCATGTAGCATTATGTTGGATTGGCGGGCGATGAGCCAGTGGAGCTTGTCCACGTCATCGTCCCGCATTATTACCTCCTCGGCGAGGTCGCCGTCACCGGAACGGAGCGCCTTCATAGTGTTCTCGTGCATGGTCTTGACGAGGATGAACATGCGCTCGACGGTCTTGTTAAAAGGCATTTCAGCAGGGTCGAGAAGATCCTTCAGTGTTGTCGAGTTCAGATCCTCTTCCATGATCTCCGGGCCAATGGTCATTCTGGTGAATTCTGCAACCTGATCTCGCACAGTCGGGGAGAGCCCCTTCTTTGATTTGACGATGATGTAAGAGTATCCTGCGATATAGGCGCCGATCAACAGCCTGAATAGATATCTTGGGTCCAGAATGGCATCTGCATCGATTACCTTCTCTCTGTGCACCTTCTCGGGTGTCAGTTTCGTGCTTATAAGAAGACTTCCGTCGGGCTGTACTATCAAACCTAATGGGTCGTTCTTCTGGATCTTCTGATCGATGATCCAGTCCTTAGGGAGGGTGATCACGTAGGAGGAACCCCCGGTCAGCTGTACCTTCCTCAACTCCAGTTTCTCACCTTGATCCATGTAAATCTAAATTGAATATATCATATTTGTCTTTATAAAGATATTGGTCTATATCTATCTATATTGGGTATATATTGATTTATATTATACGCAGACAAAATATATATTTCGAACGGATATAAGATATCATCGGCGCGAGTGCGCCAGAGGTGAATGATTGAAGATCCCTGCAGCAAAAACGGGAACGGCACTGACACTGGTGCTGATGGTCCTGGTTGTTTCGATGACTGGGTGTACGGAAAGTAGCAGTAACGGCAAACCAAAACTGAGCCAAACAGGGTCAAGCACTGTCCTCCCATTGGCGATCGCCTGGGCGGAGGAGTTCGATGAAGCGAACATATTCGTCTCTGGTGGTGGTTCAAGTCATGGGATAAATTCTTTACTGAACAAGGAGGCTGATCTTGGAGATTCGAGCAGGCTGATGAAAGGCAGTGATTACGAGAAGGTCGGCGGTAACGCGGCAAACGTCAAGGCAGACGGTACAGCGACCCGGGCAGCTCCGACCGGTGTATGGCCTCACAAATGGGTCGTTGCATACGATGTCTTGACCGTTGTTGTCAACAACGACAACAATTGGGCTGAGAACCTGAATTACACCCAGTTGTACCACATCTTCACGACGGACAACAAATCGGAGAAATGGAGCGACGTTCCCGGACTGAACAACGCACCTGACGAGACGATCGAGATATTCGCCCCTGATGCGGCAAGTGGAACCTATGATTACTTCTTCGAGGAGTTGATCGAGGGCTGGGGCGACGACACTCAGGTTGCAGACACCAGGCTGGATGCGAACGACCATTACTCCG
Source organism: bacterium (assembly GCA_028278125.1). The sequence goes on from JANQEY010000080.1 coordinate 26,214, forward strand.
GCAGCGCGGACGACAACGTGATCCTGAACGCAATTAAAGCCAACAAATACTCGATCGGGTTCTTCGGCTTCTCCTACTACAAGGAGAATCCGAACAAGGTAAAAGCCGTGAACATAGCCAACGACTATGACGGACAGACCACACATCAGGAGCCGTCACTGACTAATGTGGTAAAGTATCCGATAGCTCGTCCGCTTCACATCTACACGAACGGTGTTCCGAAGGAAGGGCACGTGATCAACAAGTACCTCAGGTACGTCTTCAGCGACGTCGGTCAAGCTATCGTTCCGGAAGTTGGTTATGTGAAGCTGGAACTGGTGAGCCAGGCGTTGGTGGACGATCAGTTGGCAAAGCTTTGAATGAGTCGGTAGGAGAGGCAGAAACGTTATGAGACCAATATGTCCGAGGGGGCGCCTATCGACGGGTAAGCAAGTGGATGCGTCACTTCGAAAGAAGCACAGACCGTTCGAAAGATTCATCCAGATGCTGCTCTTCATGGCTGCGAGCGTGGCCGTTGTAGTGAGCATCGCGATCCTGTGGACCCTGATGGACGGCACCATGTCCTTTATCAATTCCCCTCATGCCAATTTGCAGGAGTTCCTCACAGGTGACGAATGGGTTCCGACCGGAAGCGACCCAAGCTTCGGAATTTTGCCCTTGATGGCCGGGACGACACTCATCGCCGGAGGTGCCCTACTCATAGCGGCCCCGCTCGGAACCGGGGCCGCTCTTTATCTTTCTGAATTCGCCTCGAGCCGTTCCAGGGCCATCTTGAAGCCTATAATCGAGGTTCTCGCAGGAATCCCCTCCATCGTTTATGGTTTCTTCGCATTACTGGTTATCAGTCCGTATCTGCAGAAAGCCTTCGGGGCGGAGTACTTCAACGCATTGAGCGCGATGATAGTCCTGTCGGTCATGGTACTCCCCATTATTGTCAGCATCTCCGATGATTCGATGAAGGCGGTTCCACAATATCAACGTCAGGCCGCTCTAGCAATGGGCGCGACTCGTTGGGAGACCGCCACGCGTGTCGTTCTTCCTAACGCATCCAGCGGAGTAATGGCTTCCATTCTGCTTGGATTGGGAAGGGCTATTGGTGAGACCATGGTCGTCACATTGGCCGCAGGACGGGTTGCCAACATGACCTTCAATCCCCTTGAGGGCGTTCAGACCATGACAGCCTACATCGCCCAGATCGCCACGGGAGATCTGGAGCCAGGCATAGCATACGATGCTGCCTTCGCGGTCGGAATGGTTCTATTCATAATCACATTCATCATTAACTATCTGGCGGGACGGGTGGTCCTCCGCATAAAATCCGGAAAGGTCAGGAGACCTGGGCAAGTTGGGAAGCGGACCATCAAAGGTGAGATCCATACTCTTATTGCACGCGTCCCGATTGATAAGCTTAGAGGAAAAAAAAGAGTTCGGCCGAAGCGATATGGCGTAGAGCGTCTGAAAGGTCGGTATATCATATACCGGATTGGCAAAGGTGTAACATTATCATGTCTGATAATCGCCGTGATCTTTCTTGCCTATCTCGTATGTTCGACATTGCAGCAGGGTTTAGGCGGTATCGACCTTCAGTTCATGACCTACTTCCCCAGCTGGAAGCCGGAGCTGGCCGGAATATACCCCGTGATAATCGGATCCGTCTACCTAATGGTGCTGACATTCCTCATCTCCGTCCCCGTAGGCGTTGGAGCGGCAGTATACCTAACAGAGATCGCGCCGGATCATGCGCACACCAGATTCCTTCGAAGGATGATACAGAACCTTGCCGGTGTACCCTCTATCGTCTTCGGGCTGGTCGGCCTTTTCATCTTCGTGAGGATGTTCGGTCTTGGAGCGAGCCTGCTGGCCGGGAGCTTGACGCTTTCCATCATGGTGTTACCGATCATCGTCGTTTCAACGGAGGAGGCACTGAAATCGATTCCGCAAGGTTTCAGAGAAGGCGCGTTGGCTCTGGGCACGACCCGGTGGCAGGCTATCAGGCATCATGTGATTCCAAACGCGAAGCCCGGAATACTCACCGGGTCGATCCTAGGGCTTTCACGGTCCATCGGTGAGACGGCACCAATCCTTTTCATCGGCGCCGTGTTTGCCAAGGTACCGCCTGAGAGCATCAACGACCCGTTCCTCGCCCTTCCGTTGGAGATTTTCTATTGGGCCAAGCATGCGAATCCGGATTTTCACGGGCTCGCCGCAAGCACGATCATCATATTATTGCTAATCCTGCTCACGATGAACTCCATTGCCATTGTGATCAGGCACAGGGCACAATCGAGGAGAGATTGGTAATATGGAGGAAAACGACCGAATGCTGCTATGCAGGAACGTGAACGTGTTCTATGGAAAGAACCAGGTGATCAAAGATGTGTCGATGCCCATCCACGAGAACAAGGTAACGGCGCTGATTGGCCCCAGCGGCTGCGGTAAGAGCACCTTGTTGCGAGCGTTCAATCGAATGAACGAAGAGATCGTTGGTTGCTGCATGGAGGGGGGGATACTCTGGAATGGCACTAACATACTCGATAAAAAAGTGGATCCTGTTGCCCTAAGGCACAGGATCGGCATGGTGTTCCAGAAGCCGAACCCCTTCCCGACGTCGATCTACAAGAACATCTCGTTCGGTCCGAAGATCCATGGGTTGCGTAACAGGAGAGACATGGATGAGCTGGTCGAGCAGAAACTCAAGGACGCAGCCCTCTGGGACGAGGTCAAGGATCGACTCGACGAGTCGGCAATGGGCCTCTCCGGCGGTCAGCAGCAGCGCCTCTGCATCGCCCGGGCTCTCGCCGTTGAACCGGAGGTGATCCTTATGGATGAACCCTGCTCGGCTCTCGATCCCATCGCTACGGCGAAGATCGAGGACCTTATCAGTGAGCTGAAGAAGCGATACACGGTGATCATTGTGACCCATAACATGCAGCAGGCTGCACGTGTCAGTGATTACACCGGCTTCATGTATCTCGGAAGATTGGTAGAATTCGGCAAGACGAAGAGTATATTCGAGGCACCGAGGAAGGAGTTGACCGAGAAGTATATTACGGGTAGGTTCGGATAGGTGATTGGATGAGTGAACGTTTTCACGAGAAGTTAAATGGGCTCGACAGCGACGTCCGGGAGATGGCGGAGCTGTCCAAGGAGATGCTGAGGAAGTCGGTGAAGGCACTGAAGGACCAGGACGCCGAACTGACCGGTTGGGTCCTTGACAACAAGGGTAGGATAATCGAGATGGACCAGCAAATCGAGAATAAGACCCTCAGGCTCGTCACATTGTTCCAGCCGATGGCAAGTGACATGAGAAAGATTGCCACCATCATGAAATTGAACACCTATTTGGCTCGCATCGGTCGGTACGGCAAAGATATCGCTACCATTGCTGCCGATCTGACAGACAATCCACACGTCGCTAAGCTCGTCAGCCTACCACACATGGCTGAAATTGTCGTCGACATGATAGACGATGCGATCGAGGTTTTCCGGACGGGCGAGACATCCAAGTTCGAGAGTTTCGGTGAGAAGGACGACGCTTTGGACGCAATGCGCTACTCGATCTTCCGGGAATGCCTGACCCAAATGATGGAAGACCCGAGAACCATCAAGCGATGCACTCATTATATAATGATCGCCCGGTATCTCGAGAGGTGCGGAGACCACGCATGCAAGATGGCCGAGAAGATATATTACATGCACACAGGCGAGCACATCGAGATCCGCTGATGCCGGATATCTCACACGATTCGGGGAGCCATTAATAAACATATTTCGATGGTGTTACCAATAATGCCAATGGTACTCTTCGTCTGCACCGGGAATTCCATGAGGTCCCAGATGACAGACTGGCTTTTCCGTCACATTTACGGAGATCAATTCGAGGTACATAGTGCAGGTACCAAGCCCAGTACTGTTCGCTCTATGACCGTCTGCGTGATGGCGGAGATCGGCATCGACTTCTCGGGGCATAACTCGAAGGGGTTTGACGGTTTCCTCGATAGGGAGATCGATTTCGTTGTCACTTTGTGCGATGGGGTAAATGAAGCCTGTCCGTTCTTCCCAGGCGACAGGATACGAATGTACAAGGGATTCAGAAATCCTTATGACGAGACCGGGACGGAGGAGGAGATTCTCGATGCGTTCAGATCGGTCAGGGACGAGATATCTGCCTGGATATCAGGTGAGGTCATCCATTTGGTGAAGGACTGATACCCTTGTTTGGAAGAGGCCTAACCATTTTCGAACGATTTCTCCCTGGCCTGGTATTGTTATGCATAACCGTTGGCATCGGGTTAGGTCGAGTCTTACCCGATCTGGCTGAGACACTTGACTCCATGTCCGCCCATCAGGTCTCTCTCCCCATTGCTATTGCCCTCTTTTTCATGATGTACCCGATCATGGTTAAAATCGACTTTTCGGAGATGGCCAAGGCGGCAAAAACTCCGAAACCCGTTGCCATGACCCTCGGGATCAACTGGCTGATCAAGCCATTCACAATGTACATTTTCGCTTATCTGTTCCTAGGCATTCTATTCCGAGGGTTCTTGGGAGGTACCGAGGTAGTCAAGGGAGGTGACGAGGTGGAACTTTGGCGGAGCTACATTTCCGGAGCCATACTTCTTGGGATAGCACCATGCACCGCAATGGTCCTGGTGTGGAGCTTCCTCGCAAAAGGTAACGATGGGCTGGCTCTGGTGATGGTCGCGGTCAATTCGCTGATCATGCTCGTCCTCTACGTCTTCCTTGGATCCTTCCTCCTTGGGGTGAACTCGATACCGATCCCGTGGGAGACCATGGTCCTCTCTGTTGGAATCTATGTTGCACTTCCTCTTGTTTCCGGATATTACACAAGAAAATGGATTTTTCAAAGGAAGGGTAAGATCTGGTTCGAGACGAATTTCCTTCACCTTCTCACCCCGATCAGCATCATCGCCCTGTTGGGAACTCTCATTCTGCTATTCTCATTCAAAGGAGACGTTATCGTGGAGAACCCGTTGGTCATCTTCTGGATCTCAATTCCTCTGCTGATTCAGACACTCTTCATCTTCGCATTGGGATATTTCGTCATTGCAAAGCGGTTGGGACTCGCCTACAGGGATGCGGCTCCGGCTGCCATGATTGGAGCGTCCAATCATTTCGAGGTGGCGATCGCCACAGCGACAATGCTGTTCGGACTCGGTTCCGGTGCGGCATTAGCGACGGTCGTCGGTGTCCTGATCGAGGTACCTGTAATGCTCCTTTTGGTCAAGATATGTCTCAGGACGAGAGACTTCCACGGTAACTGATCCATGCGGGACCATCCAACATTCGGATGGCTTCAAAACAACATATAAATAATCACTCATGATACCCAGAACAATGCCGGAATCCCCCCTGACCGGAGGGACTGTGTAACAAGACGCGCAGCAGCAGGAGGCACCCGTTCAGCCGCAAACGGTAGCCCCACCGGTCCAATACACCTTCCAAGCCCCTCAACCAGGAAGCATATATGCCCAGCCCCAGTCAGACATCCGCGACGAGCCGCCTGCATTCAGGGACGCTATCATGGGGCAACCGAACAGCGAGATTGTGAAGAACAAGCTGATCGAGCCGCTCATCTACATCATGATCCTGATCGCGATGACAAACATCGTCGCAATAATCATCGGCGCCATTGAGGCTGCGATAGTCTTAAACGGAGTTATTAGCTCGATTCTGCCATTTCACCTTTATACACGAAAAAAGGTAATTGTCATTATTTTGCTAGTAATTTTAGATTGCTAAAATGTTATGGCAATTGGGGCCTTGCACCTTTTTAGCCAGTTGCATTTTTATTGGGGGAAGTTGCACCTTTATTGAACCGCCCTTAGTAAACAGTAAAGCGTTCATTCTGCGGAAAATTGACTATTTAAGAGTTTGTCAGATTGGGGCAATAGTTCATAAATCGTTGCTCGAAGACTGTTCAATTGATGCAGTTTTAATGCAATGGTGTTTTGATAAGATATTTCTGGTAGAAGAATTTCTTGTTTTCTCGCGTAATCTTTGTTAAAGGTCGCGTTATCCGATTTCGATGTTACTATTCTTAAAAAGAGATCTTGATATTGGTAACAAAACCATCGCATATTTACTTTGCCAGTATATTCCTCCTTCAATTTTAAAAAATATACATGGTCGTTTCCCGAGTATTCGTTTTCATCTAAGAACTCCATAGTGCCAGCGTTTCCGTTCCTAGCCACCACGATACACGGAGAGGAATAAACCTTTAATCCCCCTCCTTTCGGTTTGGAATTTCGATTAATGAGTCCCATATAATTTTCTTTTTTTGTTGCGCTCGAACAAACCGTAATTTCATTATCCTCCGATGTTGGGGCGTTGTTGTATACAAATTCCTCCGTTAATCCCTGATTGCCGCCCATGAAATGGAAAACATTATCAACCGTATCAGTTTCTCCCTGGGTTTCTGTTTTAGAATTCGTTAAGAGTAAATCGATGTTGGAGATTATTGATAATAAATGAGATTTTAATTCAAGAATTTTTTTCTTCCTATTTTTATTACGAATCTGAATCTGAATATCATCAGGAATTGAGAACCGTACTCGGTCAAACCATTTAGAACTCAGTACGCTGTTATCGCTTTTTGAGGTTGTGTAATTTCTCAATGCAGATCTGTATTCTAAACCAAACCATTCGATATCTATGACGTTTGACCATGCTGATTTTAATTTGATTACACATGCATGGTGATTTATTGTGAATCGCCCATCGTTAGCACTTTTATAAGTAAATAATCCTGCACTACCATCTTTCGTCAGTATCAAACAAGGCCCATGATAATATACAATTGGCTTTCCCTTATTATTTAATGCGTTTGTTTTAATGAAACCAATCGGGATATTATTATCCATCGAACCCGAAAAAACAGGGATTCTATCTTCATTTGAAACTGGCTGATTATTGTACATTATTTCTTCTGTTAGCCCATGATTGCCCGGGCAGTAATCGAAAATTTCATTGATTGTTTTTTTCATATTTTCACATTTAATTTAATTCAGGTTATCTGAACCTCTTGAAATTTTGAAATAATTAATTTGTATTCCTTATCAAAGTCCGATTCGGAAATAGTATTAACTTGCTCGGGCCTCAAATGAAATTCGCTTAATAAATTATGATAATTTGAATTATTGACGTTCGCGATATCCACAAATTTGTATTTGTAGCCGTGTAAACCTTCGAGTTCTTCTCGGGCATTCACCTTCCGTTCAAACGAATTATGGGTTAAATGAAAATCTCTTTGAGACGGCATGAAATTGTTGATAGCACCAATCGCACCCGGATATTTTTCTTCGAGTTCGGGGATATCATCATGGTATTTGGTTTTAAATCGCTTGTCGCTGTTGGCATATCCATCATAATCCAAAATGAAATGCCAAATTGGATGGGTCTGAATTTCCGCGGGTTCATCTTCTTGCTTCTTCTGCAACAGAACAACATAAGTTTTTTCTTTCGTGTAAGGAGCGAAAGCGAACTTTGTCAAAGATATTATTGCATGAATCCTACATTGTTTTAAGATATTGATGCGAAATCGTTCTCTTGATGGTGCTTCTAATGCCCCATCATTTGTTATTATTGCTGCTATAGCACCTGGTTTGAGAGCGTCGACCACTTTCTCAAAAAACAATAATTCATATTTCTTTTCATTAGTGTATAAGAAATCCTCAACTCTTGCATTGCCTTCGTATTTCCCCATCGGCGGATTTGTTAGAATGTAATCAAAAGTATTATCAGACCATCCCAAAGACGAGAGCCACGATATTAACGAATCCTTAACCTCATAGATATGTACATGCCCATCCCCAACGAGAAACATATTTAACTTCGTGCGTGCAACCGATTTATTATCATTATCATATCCAAAAAAAACGTTTGTTTTTAGTTGCTTCTCCACAGAAGCATTTAATCTGTTATTTTGGGAATACGTATTTAACAAGGTTTTATATGCCTCTGTTAGAAAACCACCTGTACCACACGCAGGATCACATATCTTAAGATCTCGTGGGACTTTCTCGTTACTCAATACTAACCGAGCAATCAATCCTGTTATATGGCGACGAGTATAGAATTCGCCAAACTGCTTCTTTTTCGCTTGCGATGCAAACTCTTCATAAATAGAACCATATAGATCGAAGTTCGCGCCATGGAAGTGATAGCTATCAAGCTCGATATACACTTTTTTCAGGTGTTCGTTTTGAAGTTTCTTTGGAATCGTAATGAGGTTCTTAAAGTCCTTATAAATATTCTCAGAATAATTCGGATTTTCCCATATTAGTTGAATCATTTTTTCAAATTCTACACGAAGGTCGCCAACAACATTATCACAAGCAATATCGTGTAAATCATCCCATAACTCAATAACACGATGGAGCGTTCTACATTCTGCTTCGTTTTCAGAGATGTATTTCAACACTACAAGACTAATAGTGGGATCAATGCGCGGATCACCGTCAGACAATCCAGCAGAACGATAAATATCAGCTAAACGTTTTAGAGTTCCTCTGAATTTTGCCTCTGATAATGGGCGTATGTCTTTAGTCGCTTTATCAACAACATAAGAATTATCATCTGAAATCTGAGTATTGATCTTTTTTAATACCTTGATAGGGGCCATTTTCGTAATTATCCTGTCATCAAGTCTTATTTCCTCATCATTATGCGTATTATAGAATCGAAAATCCGATTTGCAATTGCTAACGATATAGTAATCCAGTCCTTGGTTTCTTGACTTCTCTTTTCCTTGAGACATAGCGTCTCTCCAATCAATATCTCCTATTGTCGAATTGCGGTGTTTTGCTTCAATAAGTGCCAAGATATTGGATTCAAAATCGTTTGAATTATGTGCAGTAGTAGAAATCCAAATGTCCCCCCGCTTTTTACCACTTTTTTCTGTAGTAACATCAATTTTACATTGTGATTGTTTGATCCCCAATTCTTCAAGCTTTGGTAACAGGTATTGCACAATGTCATTAGTTTCCTCTTTCTTAACCATAAAAATCACTCAACTATAAAGAAAACTTTGTGATTTGTGTGGAGGGTGGTGGAGAAGGTATTTCCCGTTGGTGACAGAAGATACCGTTTCAAACCACCACCTCTCCATTAGGATGTTCAACATCATTTCTAATTAGATTTACGCCTATGGTCACCGTCGCTCACTCCTATATAGCCCAAGCGCCTCAAATACTCTACTATTGCAATTCTTCCTAATTGGGCCGGTAATAATCCGTTCTCTTTTGCTGCTTCGTTATACGTCTTAATTAATTCTTCCGACAACGTAATGCTGATTTGATTAACCATGGGATTCCACGTAGTTTAAGTGTGTTATTCACATGGGATTCCATGTATTTTAACTTTACTTTTATCCAAACCTCCTCTGGTTATATACCCTCGAAATGCACTTTTATTATTGGTGACAGAAGATGCCATGTAGAATTAATATCAACACTAAGAAATCGTTTTCTCCCGTCATCAGGAACCGATTCGAGAACAGATTGAAGAACGATAGGCTGACCTCTCTGGTGAGAGGATCGGGCGGGATTGGAGCACTTACAACAGAGCGCAGTCGCACGAGATCGAGCTATTCGATAGCCTTCTCAGAGAGTTAGTGGCGACTGTTAAGGAACCGCCAAGGAAACCTGGCCCTGGAAGGAAGCCTTTGCCACTATCGGACCAGTTGTACTGTGCCATAGAGAAGGTCTACTCCCAGTTATCGAGCCGTAGAGCAAAGAGTTTGTACGACAAGGCTCAGGACAGGGGCGAGTTGGCGAAATCACCTCACTTTATGCGGTATCCAAGCTACTGAACAAGGATTCAACCACACCGATACTGCATGAACTTGTACGCCTGACAGCCCTTCCATTGGCCAATATTGAGACCGACTTCGCCGTTGATAGCACAGGGTTCATGACTTCGACTTATGGAAGGTATCACGAGGATAAGCACAAGATCAACAAAGATAGACATTACCTGAAAGCTCACATCTGTAGCGGTGTTTATACCAACGTAGTAACGGCTGTCGTTGTGACTGATGAATATGGCGCAGACACAGTGCAGTTCGCCGAGTTGGTACAAAGAACTGCAGAAGATTTCGAGATTAATGAAGTGTCGGCGGATAAGGCGTATTCGTCGAGGAAGAACCATGACATCATTGGCGAGATCGGTGGAACGCCCTTCATTCCATTTAAGAAGAACACGACCGGCAAAGCAGGCGGTTCTCATATGTGGAAGAAAGCGTACTTTTATTCCTATTGAACGAAGAGGAATTCATGGAGCACTACCATAAGAGATCAAATGTCGAATCAACAATCGGCGCAATCAAGAAGAAGCTTGGAGAGTCCCTTAAGTCCAAGAACCTTGTTGCTCAGAAGAACGAACTTCTGTGTAAGATCATTGCTTACAACATCACCGTTCTGATTCAGCACATGCACGAGATACCAGTGGATAGATTTGCACCTTTATTTGGAAACCTGCACCTAAATGCCGCCACCGTCATGAATTAAGGTGCAAAGCCGGCAATTGGGCATAGCATATCAATGGCTAGCTTCCATAAAAACCTCTTTTTCCTCGCGACAGGCATCGATTTTCGTTTGATTACCATTCAAACTCCTCAATGCCATGTTTTATCTCCTTCCAGCATTGATGTCAAGCGAAGGCGTGGAGCGGTGCAATTTGCATTAACCCTGCGACTGCATACTCCGTGTTAGACGATGTTTTTGAAAGCTTTATCATATCCCCACAATTTTTGATGATTGTTTTTTACTTATCTCCGATAAAAATTGTAACAACAAAGGTTTATTATCAATCGATTTTTTATTGATTAGATATTCTGCACTTGTTAGTTTTTGTTTTATTCTTGCTTCCGTCTGATGAATTTGTTTGTCATATCCCAAAAGAGAGAGGACGTTAACAGTGAGCTGAGACACAGACTCAACCGTACCATAAAAAGTTAAAAGTGAACCAATGTTCGTAAGAACCTTTCTTTCTTTCCTTTTTAATTCGATCATATTCTTTTGTCTTACTTCTGCAGCAATTGTTTCTCTAAAAGTCAAATGAAGTTCATTTTCGAATTGATTCAGTTCATCTAGATTTAACACAAGTTGCTCAGTATCCTGGATTTCCACTCGCTGTTTTGTCTTCGTCAGTAGCCTATTGTATTTATCAACAAATCCACGATGGAGCAAAATTTTCCGCAATTCCACTATGTCTTCAAAGGTTAGCAAGTCCAAGAGTTCAACCGGAAAACATCTTTGAGTCTTTTCCATTATAATACTGACAAATATTCTATAGAAAATCTCGTACTCAGATAATTTAGTTTTTTCTCTGGTTAAATCAGTTATACTAAAATCGATGAGGTTCTCTTGCGGTAAAACCCCTTCGGAATTAACAGCAATAGCTCCAGAAAGATAATAAATGAAATCTGTGTAGTCAGATAATCGATTCCGAAGTGTTTTATTCCCTGAGTCCCTTCCGATATAGTATATTTCTATTCTTGTGTCGCTTCTTGACGAGGATTCTATTTCATTTATCCGAGATTTTACTTCTGTAATCAGAGAAAGCGGCACCTTGTTTAAATTAGAGCGTAACACGGATCTTTCGTCCATTAAATCATGGCTTAGGCGATGTTTAAACCATTTGTTGGATAGATCTTCATCCCATCTAACTACCAATGAATTGTTAAGTAATGTGTTTATTTCATTCGTATCGTTTCGCTTATAGAGATAATTTTCTTTAGATTCTTCGCGCTTTGTAGACAGGAAATCAGAAAAATCTTTATATTTAGATATAAGAGCAGGTAATATTATATCTTCTTCCAATACGATAGAATTTTCCATAATAAACTCCTTACAAAGCTCTGATTCGAATAAATCGTGGGCAGGTAATATTAACATTCCTTTGATAAGGCTAAGCAACTTAACCTTTCGTTCAAGATTGCATTTCATTTCCTCTACTTGTTCCGTTGTCCACTCAACATAGGAATAGGTAGATCGATCGAACCCTGTGAAATATGTCCGTGGTGTTTTAAGATTTGTTGGCTCAATGAATCTCATAGATATAACCTCATTTCAATCAATTCGTCTAATGGTGACGAATATTGTTTTGTTCCCTAAGCCAATATTATGACGAGTAAAGCGAGCTGTATTTACGGTATTATTCGCTGAGAACGTTCTTTTAAATCCCATATCAAATCTTAAACAACTCGCAGTATGCTTCATAATAAAATTTAATAGTATTACTATTCCTTAAACCTATCACATTACAAAATAAGATAGATTATCTTCGGAGCTTTATAGTTCATAGTTGAAGAAATACCGATGTGTGCCAATCAAGAAATGATTCTAGGCATTACATCGTCAAAATGTTGATCTATCGGATTAATAGAATATTGAATCATGGAGCTCATCTATTTTGGTGATATATCCTATAATCTGGACTCTCCTTTTACGATGGTAGAGGAGTTCAATACATTGAATATGATTCGTTTCCTGGGAGGATCCGCCGCAATAGATATGGTTCCCCCCAACAGTATTAGTTAAAGTCTAATTGAGAGTCTTCGATGCCGTGTTGTGGTTCTCATTAGTTGATAGATAGCCTTCGATTCCCTTTTCCAATCTAAACCTAGTTTAGCTACAATTTCCTTACATTCTGGGAAGAATAACCGTGTGTTACTCTTGTGGATTATTGTTCGTAAATCATCGCACCTGATACCAAAGGATGATTCAAGGGTAAGGTCGAGATCTTTCCAAGATGCACATGATAAATCATGAGAGATTCCTCTAATAATAAGAATAGAACCGTTTAGATGATCCTTAGCTAAATCCTACGTTACCTTACCTCTGAGCTGTGGTCTTCTTGTCATGTAAGTTATCTCTATTGCAGATTGGAGCTTGGGTGATTAGTGCAACATTAGATCCTTGACTCCTTTAAGATCGGGATGAGATATCACGCATGGTGGAAATGAGTAATACTCTAAACTGTAGGTTATATCTATGATCTCACCCATGAACAGGTATGCATTTAATATTCCTCAATAATGTCCCATGATCTAATCATCGTCAATACTTCTAAATAGTACACATATAAATGGTGCCATAAAGTAACGCATTATACCATCAGTTCTGTGTATGTGTTAATTACGCACTCTATTCAATGGATAAATGGGGGCACCCCAACGCTAAAGCGTTGGGGCATTATACGCAACTCACGCGAATGACAGCAATGTCGTCTGGGGAGTCGCTCTCACAGTTGTCCTTGAAAGCCATGGCCTGGACATGTCCCCGTCGTCGAAGTGCTTCGATTGGGATTGTTTGATGTAATGTTTGATCGTTTCAGCTTTCACCTCATCGATAGGTCGGAAGTACTTGCCTGTCGACCACAAGCGGTCGCGATGATAGGCTTTCAGCGCGGGATAGAGCTTCCTCAACTCTCGCGAACTCGCTCCCTTCAAGTACTGAATCACCTGTGCTATAGATTGGGAAGGTCTGATGCTGATGAAAAGGTGGATATGATCCGGCATCACCTCCATTGTTTGGACCCTGAACCTGTGCCGCTTCGACACCGCAAGTAATTAACGTCCCAGATTCATACTGATATCTGTCCTTACAAACATCTTTCGAAGTTTGTACAGAACAAGCACGACATGATAATGGCTTTGTCCAAAGCCATAGCTGTATGAACATACAGCATTCGTGTTGATCGACTCTGGCGGTACCAAAGCGCTTCCCATGCAGGGGGCACGTGCCGCAACGCTGGAATCGAGTTGTTCATAAAAGAGTTCTTCGGGGGTTGAAGCCTTGTATCCACTCACCTGAATGTGGCGGAATTAGGGCTATAATGTTTCATTAAACCCGATTAAAGGTGAAGGAAGAGTATCAATTAAGGAGATGGGGGAGGGGTATATGGTTTCTTACTGCAGATGATCACTATTTTTTGGACTGTGTAAGAGGTGTTCTTACTAATATCCATTCGAACACATCACTATATCATAAACAATATCACGTGATCATTGACACGTAATTTACCCCCCTGGATGGTGATATATTGGGGGAGGCAAACCGATAAAAATTCGAGAGAAACCATGATTTTTCATCATGGACCTAATAATCACGATATTCACACATCGAAACTATATAATTATCATCACCTAGGTGATTCTCGTGGAGATCCATATCTCATGGATAGACCCCAATCTCGCTTTTAATCACAATGAAATACCATTCTAAAGACATTTTCACGCAAGTATAATCGTTATCTTAACGCGGATGAATAAACCTAAAGTATTCGAACACAAAAAACTTGTTGAGAATCTAGTATAAACACTCTAGTTGCCTTGTTTCAAGGTTCTGGAAACCGAATGAGTTCCTTATACCATTTCTTATCTTAGGAAAAACACATGAAAGCCCTTTCTAGATATGTTTCATCACGATTTTAGCTCTTAAATGAGAAGATTATCATCAAATCGCTCAATTCCAGTAGATCTCGCTGAGCATACATATCATAATATACGCTATTTAGAAGGAATGGATTTCACCTATCCTAATCTAGTTGGATAGAAACGACTTTTTTATGAATACGTTAATGAATATTGAGGTTCTTGAGGCAGTCACTAATTCATTGCTCTGACCTATCTAGCAGGTTCAAAAGATACTTTCCTCTTGACGTATATGGCTGAGACGGGGGAACTGATGCAAGTAAAGGTTATTATTATCCCCCATCAAGATCCCAATTTGATCTCCGATTGTGATCTAAAAGCGACTCACTTCATAAGGTTCGGTACAAATCTCGATTCGTTTGAGATTCTCGATAACAACACGATTTTTTTCTAATTCCGTGACAATTCCAACGAATTGCCACCAATTTCGAAGGACGAATCCTGATGTACGTATTCGACCACGGATTCGCCCTCCGAGTATTGGTTTATTTTTAGTCATGTAATCAGATCACTCATTTATTTCAGTGCTCTCATCTTTTTTGGGCAGGAAGTTTCATCACTCGTGTCTTTAGGCAGTTCATCTTCCTCTGTATGGGATTCTGCAACAGATTCATCCGGAGCGATACCATCAGGCTCTACGTCAGTGTTGCAGCAATCCTCATCTCCACTACTTTCTGTTTGGCTATGGTCTTGACTTTGCTTTTTCAATGTAGATATCATCTTCAGCGACTGAGCCTGTTCTGGGCTTAGATCGATTTTCATATCCTTCACAATTGGTATACCCGCTGAATCTTCGCGGATATTCTTTATTCGAACAACTAGCTCAATTTCTTCATTCATTTTTTCATCATTCATTCTAAACCTCCTAGAGATTTCTGATGTAGAGAAAGAACATAGTGGCCAAAAAGGGTTTGAATAATTAATCTAAATACGATATGATGGGTTGCTTGCATCGAAGGCTTATTTCTATGCACCATATACCTTGAGGTTGTTTACATATAGCAAAGATATTATTAAATTTCAAATATTATAAGAGTATAATATTATAAAAATTCGTCTGTTCGATTAATCAAATAGGGGCTGTATTCGTTTAAACCCCAAATGCGCCCTTCCCAATGGAGATCAATTAATAATCTCCCGATGCGCCCTAACTCCTGTGATGAATAATATCAAGTGTTTCATTTGATAAGGAATCTCTATAGATAATGGAAGTAGAGAATTACGGATTCCATTCTCAATTCCGACAATATTATCCTTGTATAGAGATTTATAAATCATTATTCCATACGTACTTCAGAAGAGCTCGTCTCTCTATACTAGATATAATTAAATATCACGCATTCATTTTATACATCTCATGGAGGGTGATCGTGTGGTTGATGTGCATAAGGTATTTGTTAGTTATCATCACGAAAATGATCAAAAATATCGCGAACGGTTTGAAAAAAACTTTCGAAATGTTATTGTATCCAAATCTGTAAACATTGGAGATATTGATCCTCATAATAAGACTGAAACGGTTAGACAGTTAATACGTGATAATTACTTAAGGGATTCAACAGTAACCGTTGTTCTAATAGGGACAGAAACCTGGAAACGAAAACATATCGATTGGGAGATAAGTTCAAGCCTTCGCGACACGGGCGCAAATCCCCGATCTGGCCTGATTGGCTTTATTCTTCCAACTCATTCCAATTATGGTAGCAGGAGTTATTCACCTTCAATCATACCACCACGTCTTCATGATAACATTCAATGCAAATACGCCTCGATTCACCACTGGAACGAGAATCCCACTATAGTAGTGAAATGGATACACGATGCCTTTTCAAGAAGGAGAAACGTGAATCCAGATAACTCAAGACCGCTATTCCGCAATAATCAGAGCGGAAATCAATGGACGGATTAACATAGGAGATAAAGAATGCCAAAACTTGATTCCATTGAAGTGAATATCAGTATCCCCTTGTTTGGATCGATTAAAGGAAAATGGACCCCGAAGGATGATGAAAGAAAAGCAGCATGGGAACTTTATGTAGAGCTGATAACAAGAATATCCGTGGTTCATCTAGAAAAAGAAGAGGGTTATCTCAGAGAAGCTCTAAATTCACTATATTCAATATTCACTACTACACGAAATATATTAAGGAAATATGGGCCTAAAGTAGCCCAGCAAAAGGATTCGTCCGAATTATCATTTGGTAAGATTGCTATACTTGTATTAAATTATCAACTTCGCCCCCTCCTCTCAAAATGGCATACCGAATTGAAAGATTACGAAGATAAGAAAGATCCATCAATTCCTTCAGCACAGTATGAGGCAGAATGGGAGTTGAATAAGGAAATGAGGTCAGAATTGGAAATCACTCAATCTGTTCTCCTGGAATATGCGGACATTCTTGGAAAAGTAGCTAATGTCGAGTTGCTACATCGCATTGTGGGTGAGTCCAAATGATAAATTGGAGGTTCATGTGCAATGTTTAAAGCTTTTGTCAGTCATTCAGATGCAGATGAAGAGTTAGTCCGATTTTTTTGTGAACATATGAATAATAGGATTCCATTCATTTCTTTTAAGTATGTTATGCACTCAGATCGTCCGGGACTTGATTTTATGAATGAGGTCATAGCCCCGATGATCATTGAATCGGATTTTTTCATTGTGTTCTATACTAAAAAAGGAATGAGAAGTGCCTGGGTTAATCAAGAATTAGGGTTCGCAGTAGCAAATAACAAATACATAATTCCGATCATTGATGAGGAACTATCAGGCACCAGTGTCGGATTACTACACTCAAATATCGCTCGATTTGATTTAAGCGACGAAGGAGATGCAGATGAAGAGGCTATCACATATTCTGGATATCTCGCGAAAAGAATCGAAGAGATAATGCATCGTATCGAGAAGTGGTCGAGCAGTGTGTTTGATCAAGAGATTGATGAAATCTCTAACAAAATTGAGCATTACAAAAAAGAAGAAGATTTTTGGTTTACAGCAGTTAATTATTCCAAGATGGCAGCAGCCTTTTTATCGAACAATAGCTATGACTTAGCTCTCCAATATTATGATAAAGCATTAAAAGATTATTCGAAACAAGATGATGCAACATGGGAAATTGCTGTCACCTATCATAGAATCGCGGATATATATCTGTTGAAATTATCTGATAAACGTGCTTCAATTAATACACTCCAAGAAGCTGCTAAATGGCATATCAAGGATGCCACTCACTGGGAGGCCGCTGAAGTCTTCAAGAAAGCTGGTGACTTATTGCTGGAGCATTATGGTGTCTCAGTTGAATGTAAAGACCAATATAAGAGGGCAATTGCCCAGTACGAAAAGGCTGAAGCGTTTTATGAGGTAAAAAAAATTAAGAATAAAATTCAAAATCTATCTTGATAACCTGAATAATGTAACAATAAAGCCCCGTACCCGCACACAGGAAGGTGGTGGAATTATCGCTCTGATGTTCTATTAAAATGTCGAAGTGGATTCCTGCCAATCTTGTCGTGAAGCATAACCGATCGAATATGAATTCAGTGGATAGGGGAGGGGGTACAACTGATGTTTAAGGTGCTTAATGCCGTATCCACTTGGTAACACCGTGCAACCCACCCACATAATTCCTATGGCCATGGGTGTTGAATTCGGTAGTAATTTAGGCACCCTAATACTGGAAAATCATGGATTAATTTGAATTCCCACCTTTCCACTACCGATATAGGTGGTTTTTCCACCTCTTTCCTGCACCTATGTTTGATTCTTATGAATTGAATTCAGCATGGAATTCCACGCTTACCAACTTGTTTAGCACCTTTTTCCTGTGGATCAGCACTGTATTTGAAAAGGAGTTCAAACGAGGGTCCGTCACCAATATATTCTCTTTCCACCTTGTTCCAAGCAAGACCTGCTGCTTCCCACTGTATTGCACCCAATGGTATGGCTACTGAATCGCCTTCTTCCCCTTCTCAGTGATTTCCCACGTACCTCTCGGTGAATCCTTCTTTAATAAACCATCCTTCACCATTGTCATCCGAGCCATCTGAGCGGTCTGCTTCCATCTGGTCATTGATGGTATTGAAGGGACTGGTTCAATATCGTAATCGTTGAGTTTCTTTCGCATCTTTTGATTGACCTTCTTGAGGATGGCCTTGGTCGTAGCGGATCCTCCGAGCTCGTTTATCGTTTTCAGGATTGGGACGATGAACTCGCTTTCTTTGGTTCTCTTACCACGGTGTTGAGTTGACCTCTTACCTGGTTTCTCAACAATCTTGGTTGTGATAATCGAATTGATGACTTTATTATAGTCCTTTTCTATCGTAGACAATTGCCTTTTAATTTGTTCCATTGTCTGAATATCCTTCAGAAGCGAAGAGGTAGCATTGAAATCTCCAACCTTAAATGCAAGTTTAGAATCCTTCTTTGCCTGGGACAACAATTCATTCATCGATTCATTCAATTCCCCGAAAGTGTTCAATTCCTTAACCATTGAATAACACCTGTACATTGACTTATAATTGGACTATATATAGTTATCTTAAGTTAATTGCTATTTAGAGAACATTAATTATTTCACTTTGCTCTTTTATTCGAATCCTTATTTGTATGTAAATATAATTAACTGGTTAAACTCACTATTCTTACAAAATAGTCGATTTATGTACCAAAAGACTTATAATTTAAGTTATCATTCACAATGTAAAGATAAATTCTCTCGTATGGGAGATATATCAACAGTACCTTATAGTGCTGTTCATTAAAAACGCTAAAGAGGGAGATTATGCGTCTTGTCAGGTTAGCTCCGCATGTAGCGATAGCGATAGTAGCAATAATGTTGTTACCGAACATCAATTCTGCCCTTCAGATAGATGAAAATGTCGATGTTAATCAGCTACCATATGAACATACGTTCACAAATTATGCATTAGCAAAATTACATTTTATCGGTGTAGCTGAAGGAATTACTGTTGGTGTTACGTTCGAAGATGCGGACTTTGATTTCATGTTATTCCTTGGGGGGAAGAACATAGGTACTGTCTATAAAGAGCGTACAATGATGTTTATAATCAATCTATATACCAATACAGATCTGGTTTTCCAAGCAAGTAATGGCCTTAAGGTCTCGGTGGAACAATGCGGTCCGAACATCACTGTAACCGAAAACAATATTACCGTCCTCGGATCATTAGGTAAGGAAGGGAACCTCTACACAACGAACATTCATGTTCCTCATGATAACGCTCATAATGTAACCGTTGACGCAACGGTGAACTTCACGTATCTTGGTTTATGCGATGGCTCGATCAGTAATTTCGGATATGCCACCAGCGAGAGTGAATTCCATATACATTCTGCCGATCAAACACAGATGGTTCGATTAATCGCCGAAGAGTCTGGAACATTCGATATCGTTTTCGAGTTCTCCAGTGACAATAAGCTAGGGGTCGGAGGTCCTTCGATAGGTAATGTAACGTTTTTAGCTACTGGAGCCGACATTACGATGCACCATACAGAGTTGGCGAAATACTCTAGTGAGGATTCGTTGGCTGATGAGATTTCCATCGGTGATATCAATTATTCCTTTAGCACAGAGGATATCGATGATGACGATTGTCCAAAGATTACGTTATTCAAAACGAATTTGAAGATTAAAGGAGGTTTTCCCGTTATCACTGTAAATGAAAACACCGATCCACCGAATAAGAAAACCGTCTACAGGCGATATTCCACGGTCATGTCCAATGAGGAGGAGGTTACCAAAGGTGACCCTATGGACCTCGATCCCTTCGTGACAGAGACAATCGTCAATCCTGTCGCTCATATCGTTTATAACGTTGAGATCATCGATGATGATAAGGATGGAAAACCGATTGTGATCCTTCATCAATACAATCTAACGATCAATTCAACAGGACACCCCATACAGGGAGGTAGTTATAAGGAATATCATAATTTGGATGTTGACGACCAGGACCCGAGCAAACCCAACACCTTTAGTGATCTCGATGGAGATGGACTGAGCAATTTCTATGAGATCTACCGCTCCGGTACGAATCCGCAACTTGCAGATACTGATAATGACGGTCTATCAGACTACCAGGAAATGGGATTCTCTGGATATGCTGCAGCCCTCAACGATGTCGATCTTGACGGTATTACCGATTCTCTCGAACTGATCCTCGGATTAAATCCCTTGGACTTGGACACCGATGATGATTATTTCGAGGATGGGGCAGAACTGGATTATTGGTTATATAGGGAATTCGGTTTCGTTAATACGACTGCCAAGTATGAATTGAACAATCTGACTAAGAACGCAGGGCCAATCCCGTCATGGGCACTTCCAGATTGGGACAATGACGGTGTGATCGATTATCTAGATAAGAACAGCGATGATGAATTGATTGGAGCTTTCTCTCGTCCTCTGAGAATGCATTCATACAATCACTCCCTGGATCTTACTAAGCGTACGATCATACAGGGATATCGAGACCTCGTTGCATCGGGACTCAGCCCTATAATATATAATCACAATGCATCTATGATTTCTGCATCACGAAAGAGTTATACATCTGATGATAACGACACTATCGATTGGTTGCTCGATTTAGAAGATAGTTATAGATCGGATTTATTAAACTATTCCTGTAACTGGAATCTCACGAACCAGACGCGGAACTGGTACTTCAAGGAATACGAGGATTCGTGGTTCCTTGCATTCTACGCATATCATCAATTGATCGAGGAAACTTATTTCTCAGATTATGGATTCTATAAGGATCTCTGCTCATGGTTCGACGAGGATCACAATGCCTCGGGATACTATCATCAGACACCTTCGTATCATGATGTCTATGACACTTACGTACATCTGAAATCTATCGTCGAAGATTATTATTTAGCTGCCAATGTCACGACAGATATGTTCATGTGTAAATACTACGACCTCGATGGTATCGAGCTGATCTTTTACTTTACAGATCCCGCAGATAATGACACAGACAATGACTCACTGGACGACGGCATCGAGGTGAACTACTGGAAGAACATCAATATCGAGCCGTTCGACGATTCTGATGGCGATGGTACTCCGAACATCTATGATTCGGACTCGGACAACGATACATACATCGATGGAGTCGATTTCGATCTGGACAACGATGGAATGGAGGACGTTTACGAGTTCTTCTATGGATTCGATGTTGAATCTCCAGGTGATGCGAGCCTCGATGAGGACAACGACGATCTCACGAATCTAGAGGAGTTCCTGAACACAACGGATCCAACCAAGACCGATACAGACGGTGATGGGATATGGGACGGGTCAGAAGTATCGATAGGTCTTGATCCTGTGAACAAGGATTCTGACATGGACGGCATCGAGGATTACAAGGAGAACTCCCATTCAACGGATTCGGACGGTGACGGAATGATCAACGCTCTGGACACCGATAGTGACAATGATGGTCTGACCGATTCGGAGGAGGACAAGGACTGCGATGGTGTGGTCGATACTGGGGAGACCTCACCGATTGATCCAGACTGTGATGATGACGGATTCAATGACGGTTACGAGGTGAAGAATAACCATGATCCTTACAGCAATGCTACACCGGACCTCGACTCGGATTCTGACGGATTAGACAATCAAGAGGAATTTGACTATGGAACCGATCCTCAGACCAACGATACTGACGAGGACCAAATTCCTGATAAATGGGAGATCGAGCATCGGCTCGATCCATGCGATGCGAACGACACCTATCTTGATTGGGATGGTGACGGTCTTCATGCACTTGGGGAATACCTGAACAATACCGACATCGATCACTACGATTCGGACAACGACATGATGCCGGATGGATGGGAAGTGACCTACGGTCTGAATCCGCTAACCGACGATGCTTCAAGCGACAATGATGATGATAACTTGACGAATATCATCGAACTCAGTGAATCCCTCAATCCATCGAGCAACGATACCGATTCAGATGGCATGCCTGACGACTGGGAATTGAGCTATCTGCTGAATGCTACTTTCGACGATTCGGGTGAGGATCCAGATAGCGATTCTCTTACGAATCTCCAGGAATATGAGAACGACACTGATCCAAAGACCCTCTCATGGGACACTGATGAATTACCGAATGATTGGGAGAATTCAACTGGATTGAATCCTTACCGGCACGACACAGCCTTGGATCCTGATGGTGATGGCCTGTCAAATCTCCTTGAATACAATCAATCCACGGATCCATTCGATCCAGACTGCGATAATGATGGATTGCCCGATGGGTGGGAGTATTACAACGGATTGAACGCATCCGATTCTAATGATAAATATACAGATATCGACAATGATGATCTGAATAATACCGAGGAGTTCGAGCTCGGAACAAATGCGAACAACTGGGATACCGATTATGATGGGATGCCTGATTCTTGGGAGAATGATAACAGTTTAATGCCAACATCATTTGATGCCTTTGAAGATTATGATTCTGACAGTCTAGACAACATTGAGGAATACCGATACAATATTTCTTCAACATGGAATCACACCACCGATGGAGTTTATAATGGTGGATTAGATCCAAGAGATCCAGATTATGACAATGATGGTTTTACTGATGGATATGAGGTGAAATGTAACTTAACCCCTACTCAATTAGTTGCTTCAGATAAGACGAACGATGATGATAATGATCAGCTTTCCAATTGGGAAGAATTTCTAATGGGTACATTATCAAATCGAAACGATACTGATATGGACGGACTCGATGATTATGAGGAGATCCAGTATCAGCTTGTTGACATCCAGTATTTCACGGACAACGAAGGATTCCTGAAGACAAAGGGCGTAAATGAGATTCGTCGATTGAATATCAATAGATCATTATTCGAGATCTCTGCAGGCCAAAAGGTGGCAATGGATATTTCTGTGCAAACACATGGTTATTATTCGTTAGTCGTCCAAATGCATACAGGTGTAGATCCTCCTGTTGAACTCGTTATTAAGGATTCGAGCGGTACAATATCCTCTAAGATACGAATGGTAAACCATTGGAAATTCAAAAAGTACACAACCGCGATCACAGAATTGAGTAAAGGGACATACACCCTAACAGTCGAGTGTAAAGCTCACACGATCACTTTATTGAATCCCGTTGAGATACACTTATCATCCTATGGTAAACCTGTTCTTTCAGATTATGATGGTGATGGTCTTCTTGATGGAAATAATGTTACTATAAACAACATCACTGGTGAACTGGATGTTCAAGGGAATGCTAACACAACTACATACATTGGTGAGTTCTTCACAGTTACCAATCCAATGAATATAGACACCGATGGTGATGGGCTAACGGATGGATATAATATCACATTTGGCAATACAAATTACCTTGGTGAATTATCTTTTGGTACGAATCCATTGAAACCCGATGGAGATCATGATGGCCTTGGCGACTGGGAGGAGGTTACCCTTGGGTATGATGGTTGGATAACTAATCCAAAGAATTATGACTGTGACGCCGACGGCCTATACGATGGATGGAATGATAAAAATGGGAACCGTATCTTTGATCCTGGAGAAACAAAAGGTGAATGGAATTGGATGACAAATCCGCACAATAATGATACCGATAGAGATGGTGTTACCGATCAGATCGATAGAAATCCTCTTCACAACTCAATAATTACATGCGATGCAAAAGTTACCTGGATCGACACTAATGAAATTGATGGAATGAAATTCAAGGTCATTATCGATGATACAGGAATGTCAGAAGATTGGAAGATCAAATTCACTTCTGTTACCCTTCAACCAAATGATGAATTCAAGGTATTTTATGACCTTCCGGATGTTAATTCGACAACAACGTGTAATATCGTTATTTATGAGAACATTAATGGTGAGGATCATCGTAAAGATACAAAGGAACATCATATTGGAAAACTTCTCAGATCAGGTCAATTAGATAGATCAATGGAGGGTAAAACATATTATGTCAACGAATCCAATTATAAGATCGAATATACCTTCTCAGATGAGAACCTTGATCGGGCCAATACATTAATGTTCCAGGGTATTAATGACAGCTATTCATGGTATCATGCTAATTACAGTTCAGGTCAGAACCTTCTCCGGTACGTTGGGGATATGGGATTCTACGTATTCCTATTGAATATAACGGGGACTCCAAACGTTACTGGTATCGGTGAAGGCTTAAATGCTTGGCTGGTGCCCCGATCATTGTACTTCGGGTCACAACTATATCATGAACTCAATAATACTGACGATCCGGATGATCTCTCTTCGCCTTCAGACACAGATTTCTACAATAATACATGTGATCTTAATACCAGCCACATTATGGGTATATATTCGATAAATCTAACTGCATCCGAAGCCTATTATTATTACTTTAATCTCACCCATAACAACTCAGGAAACCTTACTGCAGAATCACTTAATATTACGAGCAATCTAACTCATCTCGGATTATATGGCGCTGTATTGGATATGATACCATTTGATGCACCTAAAATATCTGAACAAGGGAATATTACTAAACCTAAGCCTAAAGATAAAGAGCGGAACAGTATTTGGAATAAAGTTGCTGATTTCGTAAACCAGGTTGGCGAATACATTGTAGAAAATATGCCTGACTTCATTAAAGACACTCTTATCCGAGCTGCTAATGCCTGGAATGATTTCCTCGTTGCTGCAGTAAATTTCTTTGCAAAGGTTGCTTCGAAATTAAAAGATTGGTGTAATCCTGCGTTTATATTGGATGCTGTTAGAAGTGTTGGTAATGCTTTGATTGAAATTGCTAAGGCAGCATTAAATATATTCTGTTGGATTATTAATTGGATAAAGGATTCAATTAGTGGTATGGTTGATACAGCTTTATCAAGTATTACTGGTCGTTCGAGTTCTTGGAGAACGGGCATTTTAGATAATTTTAATTCTATATGGGAAGAGTATAATCAAACGGAATCCGTTTCTGAATCTAGTCAGAATACACTTAGCAACATATTTATTGATAATGTACAGAGCCAATTGAGATTGCTCGGATATTTGGTTATTGCTATTAATTTAATATTGTTACCGTTTTTAGGAATATTTGCATTAATATCATCCTTTATAATCTCCTTTATTGCGAAAATTATCTTTTCTCAATTTGGAATTATTCCTGGTTCAGAAGGCTCTCTTGATATTTCTGGAGACGAAGATAATAATATGATTAAAAATATATTTTCTAATTCATTATCTGGTGTATCTAGTGCATCTGAAGCAGCTTCAACACCGATTGGTAATGTGGTAATAAATCTAATTTGGTCAATGATCATAGGGGTTTCGATTATAGCATTTAAAGGGGATACTGAAGGTATAATATCTATGTGTATTCTACTTTGTCTTGGGTCCTGGGCGGTAGCATTTACAAGTGATAATAATGAGAATGATGATTACTTCTGGAACCTCGTCCAATTAGGAATATGCTTGATGTCAATGATTGCAGGTATTATTGGTGTGATTTGTGCAAAATCATATATTAAAATACCCTATGGTATAGGAGCGTTAGTAAGTGGGTTACTTTATTATATTGCTAAGTAGTTGGGATAATGATGAAGATGGACCGGCTCCTCTTAATGAATCTTCACTACTCAAGAATATTAAGTTTAGAAATAGCAGCCAATATAATAATAATAATAATGATCTTCACATCATTTTATTACGCAGAGATATTATCATACCAATTGTTAATGCTACCTGTTCTGTTATCTATTAAGACATTAATCGTGTCTTTATTTATCGTTCGGGAAATCATCTTGGATAATGTCGGTTTTTCATTTAATTATCTACTTCGTTCAAAAAGGATATTATGGAATAATGTATCCAACATCAGTGAATTACCAAGTCTTATAGACAGAACTAGAATTAAAATTATTTATGAAAATAATAGATTTATGATTATTCGATTGGACGAACAAACTCACAATAATTTCCTTAATTACTATCAAACATATATCGAGTTAAGTAAGTGAATATTTGAATAGGGTATAATGTGTCAATATTTCATTACCTCGTTTTGGCAACAAACCAATTGTAGACTGAATGTTATTTCAAAGGCCACTTATAATGTGGTGGGAGATCGTAAAATTACAGTTTGTTTCGTATTGTTTAATCGTATCAAGTTTACCGATACAATATTAACGGATTTTATCTATATATTTATAATCATCACATAAAGGCCCAGCTTTGGAATGTATGTTAAATAAGCCCGCCTCAATTCACTCTGATCAATGTGATGATAGATATCGGTTGCTTCAGATCTACGATCCCCTCTTAATTCCTTAACGTATTCCCTAGGCATCCCATTTCTGATTAAATGTGTCGTAAACCAATGTCTCAGGCAGTGTGGTCCTACATGATCCTCCAACCTCTTCGATTTGCAGTCGTGAAATCCTAATTGTACCACAGGCGTAACCACTGCCTTCCATACTGCGTTTCTGGATAACCGAGTACCTGTCTGATAAGTTATTAAAAGTGCCCCGGTATTGGTATTCAACTTCTCTCGAAGCTTGATCCATCGTTTTAACGTTCATGAAACTTCATCATCGAAGAATACCACTCGATTGCTACGTTTGGGCGTAGGTTTCAAGATAATAGACCCATCCACCCAATTGATATCATCAAGATTCAAATTCAATAATTCGTTCCTCCTGATACCGGTCTTCGCCAATAATAATACCACCGCTCGATCTCGTGGATTAAACATTATGCTAAGCATCTGAGCAAACTGTTCCACAGATAGCAATTGACGGGTAGACATCTCATTTTCCTTTTTATATCGCGTCAGGTACCACTTACGGAACGGCAATACAATGTTAAACGGAGTAATTCCTTCAAAGGTGAGGTAATCATAGAATGATGACAGAGCCGAGAAGTAATTCTCAACGGTCTTAAACTTCACCGACGTATACGTTGGAGATATCGGAGAAACGCACGTACCGCCTCCTTATCGGCCTCAACTGCCCGGTGATGGCGTCTTTCAAGAGATTGGAGGTAAATGAGTAGGCTTGACCTGCATTAGATGATAAATCTGCTTTTCCATTGGGGAGGATTGCTTCAGAAATTGAATTGAATAATATATCTTATATTCAAGGTTTTTTAAATCTCCCGCCCAGAAATGATAATTATTATATTAGTTACCATTTCCATCATTTGCAGAACCAATCAATTATTGCGATAACTGAACTTGAAATTTCACCTGAAACATTTCGCGATAACCAATTTGAATTTTATTCTTCATGGTTAATTACATTGGTTGTATTTATCGTAGGATTAATTATTTCAACTAGAAATGATTAATGCGTTAATGAGATATTAGATATCAATTTTGAGTCCGCGAAGATTCATTAGTGAATGTTTCTAATAAGTCGGCCAAAAAAGGATGCAATTCACATGTAAATACCGAAGGTAACGGTCTAATGTCTAGCTTATTCAATTGAAGATTTCCAGTTATACGAAAATATGTTAATTGAATTAAATAGCGAAATTATTCCGAATTATTAATTTTCTGATTTGGTCGATTTATATATTCCGAAATGAGTTGTATTTGTCGGGGGGCAAATGTACTTTGCATGAGAGAAAGTAAATGACTAATTCCAAAAAAGAAAATTGGGATGATGATTCCAAATGACAGTAATAATTGGAATAGTGAATGATAGTCAAAAATGGATATTAATAATGCTGCTCCAATTAGACTTAAAGCGACCCCAATCATTAACGTAATGTAAAAGCATTTCATGAAGATTTCATTTGACCATTGTTGTCCAATTCGTTTTGAATACCAGATTAATGATGGATTTTTCCCAGAATTCAGATCATCGTATAGCTCTTTATAAAACCGTTTTTTAAAACCAATCATTGCTTCAAGATGAATTAGTTCGAGATGTGTCGATAATGTAATCATCATATGGCCAATAGAAAAATATGCAACTAAAAGAAATAAAAGGAATAGCACCATAAGTATATAATTGAGATATTCAGTTTTGAGCTCATAAGTCATTATAATCGAGATTATGCTTGTTAATGAGATAAATGCAATTGATTTAATAACTTTAATACCTGATTGCATATTTTCATCGGATTTGTGAAGAAGACGATTATATACAAGTAAAAGTCCTTCGGTATCTTTTTCAGTCATGTTCAACGGATCATGTTTATAGTTAATAAAATTCATGTTCATTATATGATGATTTTCATTAACAAGAGATGAGTTTTCCATATTTACATTTGAAATAAATGGCCAGTCATTTTACAGCGAATATTTAAAGCTATTAGGTAACTTTTTTAAGAAGGGAGAGATCTGCCCATAAGAAAATAGGACCCTCCTATGAGTCACTCAACAGCACCAGTGAGGGATAATCTGAATTGAGCATATCGTCCAAGTTTTTCTCAATGTGAAAGAAGATTTCATACTCAGCGGTTTCATGAACCCATCTTGTGTGTTAAGCTCTGCAGGAAGCCTGCAAGCACCCCCACTACATACGGCCGGTGAAAGAGACGATATCTCGATGTAGGTATTAAAGCAGAGATGCAGAGGACAGATGAAAAATGTGTACATAAAGCGGGAGGATAGTGGGATCAAATTGATTATACCGGAGTTCAACATAGGTCTTGAATATTTATAAAAGCAAAGGATAAAAAGATGAAGCTACACCTTCCGCCGGTATTGGGAGAAACTGTTGCGGGATCATTGACGATAACCAATTTGTGCAGGATTTGGTATGGAATACGTTGAAGCTATCTTCATCAACCTTCAATCGTTAGAAAAAAGGTACACCGATTGGGTTCTGCCGAGGAAGCGCTGAAGCTTTAGACCAAGAGTATATAACAACAAAGACCATGAGCCGATGGTCCTGCTAATCCAGACTATACCCCCTCCTGTTCAAAGGCACATGCAGATATGGTCCGTGATACGTAAGCGTGCCATTTCCTTTGGCCAGAGAACCGCAGGAGGGATATTGAAGGAGTTAAACCTGATTACTCCGTGGAGAAAGAGTAAAAGATGCCTCAACCAAATTATCTTGACAGCATATGGGTCGCCGATACCATATAGTAGTGATCAAGTCGATAGCGAGTCGAGATCTATCTGTACCTCGACAGATTCTCCCGATTCAGCCAGTGTATCATGGCCGCATAAGACGGTTATCGTGATCGGCACTTACCTACTCAGTGTAGAAGTTCCGAGAAAGACGCCCCCATAGACTCCGCACCGATAATGATTTAGTTTAGGAACAGGAGTGCGATAACTCACCTTGATATGGGTGTCGGATGGATAAGCAGTCCCCCCACACCGCCTAGGTTCAAGACTCCGTAGAGCGTCTTGTCAAGACGATCAAGAAAGGGTGGCCGATGTTGAAGGAGGAGATCGACATAACCGAACTGAGGATTACCTCGAGGAGTTTCGTGATTGGTATACTAGTATGCGCGATCATTCTGCTCTGAACTATAAAGTTTCGATGATTGTTTATCTTGCTGAAAACAATATAGTTTTAGGGGATAATAACGTTATCAACTTTTTTTGCGAAGTACATTATCTGAGCAACGGAACATTACTAATTTAAAACCGATTGATAAATAAAATAATGGCATTTTGGATTAAGTTAATGGATTTTGTTTTTACAATTGGTGCATTCGTTGTAGAGAATGTGACTGATTTCATTAAAGACATGTAAATAAGGACTGCAAATAGATGGAATGATTTCCTTGTTGGTTGTGTACATTAATTCTCTAAAGTAGCATTGAAACTCAAAGAATGGATTAATCCAATACGTTTATTAAATATGACTTGGGTTATAGCCATTTAATTCGTTGAAATCGTTAAAGCTGCCTTAAATGCGTTATTATGATTTCGATTATTTACCAGATCGGCAATAGCAGGTTTCCTAAAAACTCATTCAATAGTGCCTATAATTAATATTGTACATTGAGGAGACCCCACGTCAAGCTCTGACAGTATTAGAGCAATTGGAATTGTTACAACCATTTCCCTTTTGCTATTAGCATTTCTGGCATTTCTTACATTATTTTTAATCACACCTACAACATTGTATAATAATATTGATGTTAGTGGGTTAGTTGATGGTACAACTAACTTTATGTATGCCGCTATTGCAGCGAGCGATGCCTACTTCTTCCAGGCATTACCGTATTTATCACCTGAAGGGTATTCGAAATTCTTTTTAGCTGTGAGTGCTATTACTGTAACCTGTGATGCAATCTTAGTGATTGTCTCAAAGGGGTTGAAATGATAAAAATACCGCCTTCAGAAAGTTATATGCATGGTTTGTATATCATTAGATTTTCCCCTAGTCTAATTGTCATCCTTTTCGGATTGATGATGGTTCTCGTTAGCAGGTCATTCATATATTTTGTTATAGGGTTCTCAATTGCTCAGATTTGGGCTATCATGTATCTCCCTAAGCACATACCGAGCCTTATTATTAATAACGAAAATATATTTATTCCGCGCAGCAAGCATGGTAATATAAAACGGTTCATATGCCGAATGAGCTATAGGTATATCACATACCCGATTAATGAAATCGATAAAAAAATCGATGGTAAATTGATTCTACGAAATGGGAAGAAAATCCACATTCCACACTTCTATGATAGCAATGACGTACGAAGGGTCTTATTAAATATTCTTGATTGACATAATTTTCCCGTCAAACGAAAAGTTAATTTGATTATGTAATTCGCTCGATGTATGGTATCAGTCATAAGGCAATAGCAGAAACATTGTCAACAATCTTATCAAGAGGTTGAGGACCATCTTCGAGAAGAACGGGTACCGGGAGATCAATGTGCATCTGCTGCACGTCCCAACCCGATACAGGTCAAGACCCGAATACCGACAAAGACCGACATCTACGCAATGGTTGAGGCTGCGGAGAGTAATTGAGACAAAGCGATCATTCTATGCCTATTCAGCAGCGGGGTAGGTCTGACCACCTTGAGTGCGCTCAATCATGGCGATATAAGGCAGGAATTAGAAAATGATAGTCCCTGTATTCGTATCATCGTCACTCCAGATCTGAAGCAGAGTGTCCTGGAAGCCTGTAAAGGGGGCATTCCATACTCCACCTTATTCAGCATGAACACAGTGGAAAACCTAAGGTACTACTTAAGATAGAGAAGTGAGATATCTCGGGACCATGGCGCGGATGACACATTGTTCACATAGAAGTGGCGTTTATATGACAAACAGAACAGGCCAAGATCTCGTTTGAGACATTCTCATTACAATTTGATTATCAAGAAGGCTGCACGATTGGCTGGCATAGATGAATGGGATTCTATATACGCATATACAAGATAATGCGAAGCATCCTCAGAAGCCCAACGATGGATGGCGGGAGGCTCGACAAAGGCACTCAGGAGTTCTTAATGGGACATATTCTCCCGGGGAGTCAGGATCACTATTACGACAGAAACGATGTCGATTTCCATCGTACCGAGCACTTGAAGCTCGATTTCGGTAGACCTTCCAGGACCAAGTTGTCAGACCGTATCATGACCACCATGAGGAGGGCCACAGACATCAGTGAAGACCCGGATGTCATCCTCCAGCAATTCATCGAGACAAGGCACAATGGCATCTTCTCATGGCAGCAATTGTCGGAGGATAGGAAGGTTGCTGTGCTCAACGAGGCTTTGGAATAGTGACGAGAAAATAACTCCGATTGGCCATCAGAGAAAAGGACCAAGCTATTGACAAATCCGAAGTTACACAATATCTAGAACAGGGGTACGCATTCGTATCTGCACTGGATTAGGGGCAAGTCATTATACGACGGGGAGGGCTTTGAGATGGGAGAGGTTTTCGATAACGATCCCTTGATTCGATTATTGCTAAAAAAAGAACGATTCGCTTCATCGAAAGAGGAATGAGTAAAATATCTACAAACAAATGTAAATAAATAAAACCGGAAGTTGGAGATAAATTCGAGACCGTCGAAATAGCTGGCGATAATATCGTGGTTTCGCTGGAAGCCGCGAGAGTCATTCTACGCGAGCAGTTTGAACAATCAGTAAGCATGTACAGTGATCGATGTTTACATGAGAAAGAGTTCAATCAAGCTGATGATGACGTTGAGAAGCCGATCCTAGAAACTATATCAGGGGATTCCGAAGAAAAAAATGATTCGGAAGCCAAGAAAGAAGTATGAATTGACGGCGATGAAGGGACTGCGAATAGTTGTCCACCCCTTATCTAACTTCCAAGTTTTTCTAAGAAGATGTAAGAATCTTATCTTCATTCATACTTATTCAATTGGTTCATATAATGAGATAATTAAACTTGGATAAAAAAACCTAGTTTTATGAATTAATTTATATAGGATAAAACATCATTTCAATTCGAAATGAGTGCGATATCCTCCGAAGATTGGTTCGTAATTAGAGATCCAATTCATGGGTTTATTAAACTATCTCCATTAGAAAAAAATATCATTGATCATCCAGTATTCCAGAGATTACGCCGGATCAGACAATTAGCTTTTACGGATATGGTTTATCCAGGTGCTTACCATACTCGGTTTGAACATTCGTTGGGGGTGATGCATCTTTCATCAAGATTGTATGATACGATATGGGAAAAAGACCAGGAATTACTAATTGATCATGGATTGCCAAGTGATGTACAAGAAAGAGTGAGAAAAATTATTAGATTAGCTGCGTTATTACATGATGTTGGACATGGTCCGTTTTCTCACACTTCTGAAACATTGCTTCCAATAAACAGCAATACCGGCCAAAGATTTCGTCATGAAGATTATTCCGTGGCTATCATTAAATCCATTTTTGGGAAGTTGATAAAAGAAGATCCATATATCTCCTCGCACAGTATTGGGATTAACGAAATTACCCAAATGATTGGTGATGATGACATTGGGAATCCACGACTTCTTTTTTGGAAAAATTTGATTGCCAGTCAACTTGACGCAGATAGAATGGATTATCTACTTCGCGATTCATATTATACGGGCACTAGATATGGTTATTATGACTTAGAAAGACTTATCGAAACAATAAAGGTCGGAATCGATAACGAAACAGATAGTATTTCAATCTGTACTGAATCTGGAGGATGTCAGTGTGCATTGGAGTTAATTCTTGCTCGATATTCTATGTTCAATCAAGTTTACTTCCATAAAGTGAGACGGGGATACGATGCGGCACTTGGGAAAAAAATTGAAACGATTTTACCTGATGGGCAGTTTCCACCACCTACTTCTAATGATATTACTGAATTCATAATGTGGGATGATTGGAGTGTTTTTAACACGTTATCGGCTAAACCAAAAGATGTATATGACCAAATCTTTATGGAACGGAAAAAACCAGTTTGCATTCTAGAGACTTCCGAAATGAGCGAATATGAAGGGAAAATCGATGAATTAGGTGATATTGATTCTATAATCCTTGATACCGCAGACCAATCACCATATAAAATCGGAAAAAATGAGATTAAGATTATGGACATGACGACCAAAGAATTAGTTTTACTTTCATCGACCTCTCCCTTTATTGAACATTTAAAACCCTTCGTGTATTATCGTATCTATAAACTAGTAGGGGATAGAACAAGCCAAAAACCAATCGTGGGGGAAAAGAATGAGTGAATCACATAATTTAAGGTATTTGCGCATGGGAGTACTTAGTTCGTTTGTTGAATTGCTAGAAGAAAATCGATTGGGAAGCACAAAAATCCAGAAAATAGTTTATTTAAGTCAAACCATTCATGAAATTCCTTTGGACTTTAGATTCACCCTCTTTAATTATGGCCCTTACAGTATTGAACTTAGTAATGAAATCGAGAATTTAGAATATCAGAACATACTCGAACTAAAATGTGATAAAGAATTATGTCACCTACATCGCACAACCCGTGATTTGCCTAACAGAGCAATAAAACAAAAAGAACAGTTTATCGATTTTATTCATTCTACAATTACCACATGGGGTGATTATTCTACAAAAGACCTAGAATTAATCGCTACATATATATTCATTGATCGAATGAAAGCAAAACGAGGGCAATACACACAAGAAGAACTAATAAAAACTGTAAAAGATATTAAACCTAAATATAGTGACCGATGTGAGGAAGTTTTCATAACTCTTGAGTCGCTTTATTCATTTTCTTCACTCCGGCAAACTTCGTGAGATGATTACTTTGACTCTGTTTTCTATAATCTGTTCACCGTCAAAAATCAATATAATTGAAAAGAACAACATGGCTGATTTTGTAAAAGGAAAAATGGAATTAATTCCATCTGAAGATGATATTCCGAATTATTTCAGGGTGACTGATTTAGTGAATCCTGCTCAATATTATTATTATCGAAATAAATTTATTAGACCAACATTAGCTATCCGCCGCAAGTTAGCGATGGGGACGAAACTACATGAACACTTCGAAAGATTATGGCTGAACATTGATGGTTTTGAAAGACAAGAAACATTATTGGATGGAGTATGGGTTGGGTATAATGTTGTTGGGAAATATGATTTGAGATTTAGGGGATCCATAATTGAAATAAAAACAAAATCAATTCCAGTTGATGATCCGAATGATATCTTTTCATTTTATCCTCAAGATCTGGAGCAACTTCTGTATTATGTAGCTATATCTGCTTCACCAAATAAGAACAATTATCTTGTGTTCATTACTGATGTGTATCCATATGATTTTTCTTGCTATTGTGTAAGTTATAACGACTTGGATAATGTTAGACGATTGCTATCGGAACGCATTGATTTACTTAGTAACGCTTTAATAACCAAGGAACCTAGCATCTTGGGAAGATGTAGATATTATGAACACGGATGTCAATACAATGAATCTGAAGTATGTAAATGTAAGGAACTTGAACCCCTCCCTATTGATAAAATGAAAAGGATTGTTACTATAACTAAAGCTAATGATTTTGAAGAAATATTATTAAATATCGACAAATCAAATTATAATCAAGACCTAATCTACTTAAACACTTTTCAAATCTTATTTCCTAGGGTGTGGTATGAGGAAAAGATTGATGAGGCGGAGTCAAATTTTCATAAATCTTCTTTAAAAACAGCAGAGGAAGAGTTATTAAATAAGGCAATTTTGGATGTCGAAGAGTTTAAGATATCGCATTCTCCGCCAAATCCATTATTGGAGTATCCTGGTTTTCGGGTTCAAATTCCTCGTAAATATTTAACGATGAGGCAGAGCGGAAAAGAGCCGAGAATTGTACCATATCTCGGGATAATAAGCGAGTTGAAAAATGCTAGATATGCAAATAAACCACATGATATTCCCCTCAGCAGATTAGCAATCACTTGTGCGTGTGTAGGTGTCGATTCTGGAGTTATTTTTGTCCATTATCCTTACCTTAACCGTAGATTAGACGCATTTTACATCGAATTTCAACATATTGACGAAATTAGAGAAGGTATAATTGAACAATTGAAATCGATAACAAAAGCAAAAGAGGAAAACGACATCGAATTGCTAGATCCAAAGTTGGATTGGATGTTATGAAAATAACATACCTCAATTAACTTTTTTCCTAAAATTTTGATTTTTAAGGTATAATTACGTGGAGCACCTTATCTACTGCCGTAGTAATAATGGAGTTTAACACTGAGGCTTCATCATTGATGATGATTATATGCTGGATAGCACATATATTAGATCATGGAGACAACTTATAGTTTGTATTGTTATACATCTCCTTTATCTATGGCATTTCACCCTAATCCTTAAGTTGTAGAGAATTTAATGTTGTGCCCTTCTTCTATGCTCCAATCTCAAAAATAAATTGCTTATGCAACGAAAGAACCATAACTTATCGGTAAGGTGACAGCAGATATGGCATAGTACCTCCTCAATGGTTCTTTTCCCTAAATTGAAGGTAATGTTCACGACTTGGTTTGTGTACCATGGAGAGATTTTAACCTAACCTTGAAATCCCCTTCAGGCATATAGTGTGATGACTTGTTAGCTATCGTCCATTCTGATGATAATCAGAGGATATTCTTCGTAGAATGAAAGAGAACGGTTACTGAAAGAGGTTTAAGTCGAAATAGGGAAGTGAAAGCTATCGATCAACTCATGAGGGCGCATATGGCTGCATTGAAGAGTATCACTTCAGATACAAAGTATATCGTTGGAGGAACAATACCTTTCGTAGCAGACTATTTCAGAAGGCGTGTAGTAATGAATGTTCTGGAGTCCTCGATTATTAATAAGGGAGGAGATCCAGTTTATTGGATGTATCCTACAAAGTAAAAAGATGATACTTATATCAACCCTGAGGGAAATATGTATGAATTGGTGGCTGAATGGGTAAAAAGAAACCAAAATTGGTTAGCGCAGAAGAATGGGCAATAATATCTGAAAAGAACTGGACGCCAGTTGAATTAATTGGAAATGGTTTACCAGAATCCCTTAAACAAATTCCGTCTGATCAGCGTTTGAGAGTTTTTGCAAGTGGATGTGTTTTAACATCTGTTGAATCAGTTCCTGATGGGTCACTGATTGGAGGGGTTGATGTATTTCGCCTTGCCAAAACACATCCTGAACCTGTTGACTACAACAAGGATCATTATGCTGTGAAAAAAAGTACTATGGGTGAGCCAATATTATTGCTATATAATGAAAATGACAATGAGCATTGGATAGAAAATATTCCAGATCGGCTTAATAATGTTGAAGTGATTTCCACAATAGAAGTGAAAACAAAGAATGAATAGTGTTGTTATGTCTTAAGTGGTCTTCTTCCATTGA
The DNA here is from genome assembly GCA_028278125.1 of bacterium. The sequence goes on from JANQEY010000080.1 coordinate 63,529, forward strand.
TGAGTAGATAAAGAAAAATAAAATCATTTAAATGTTAGTTTTAGTTAATGAAAAATCCATTTGGAGACTATTCTCATACTTTATTTAAATTGTTATTAAAAATCACCAATTCGGTAGGTATATTCTTTTCTGATAAGGAGGTCCTAACCCTAAAGTGTTGTGATATCCTCCATAATAATTAGGCATGAAAATAGAAACATATTCGTAATTAGATTATTGAATAAGTAAGTAATTCTCTTGCTCGAAGAGAACTGCATTGGTGTAATGTTGTTTCTCAAAACTGTAGGCGGTGTTTAAAATGCGATGCAACACAACAGCAGTTAATGACATCAGATGATTTGTGCGATTGATTACTTCGTTATTTAACGATTATTCTATGATTTTAGGGCTAGGTTTAGTTAGATATTGATGACACACTTAACCATCAACTGAATTTGATTACATTTATGAATAAAAACATAATTCATCTGGCATTAATTAAAAGTCGCCTGTATCATATTTGCTCAAATATCAAAAATAAAGTAATTGGAGCGTAATTTTTAACTAAAGACCCATTGCGTATAAATGGAGGTAATACTATCAGACCGGTATTATCTAATACGCACAGTAAAGGGGATTGAAGCATGAAATTTAGAATTGGTCGAACTTCTCTACGTCGCTCAGATCTTATACCTCCGTGTGAAGAAGCCACTCGCGAATCATGTATAAACACGGAGATTAGAGGAACGGATGATCCAAGAAAGATTCCCTCCCATTTAGGTGATAGTAAATGGTGGTATTCAGATGGAAAGAATCATCGTTTGGTTGAAGGATACATAGCTAGGGACTTTGAATCAGAGGATTGGTTCATCGAATTTGAAACATTGGAGTCATTAGTTCAATTTACACAAAAATATGGAGAGATCGCAATATTTCCAAAAGAATTCGAGTGTATGGATGTAACACTGGAAATCATTGATGATTATTCGTTTATGGATGAATGATTGCTCACAAGGAATCAATTTGATTGATACCTTCAGATATACTCAGGCAATCTGAAGAAATCTTAATAGCGAACTCATTCTGGATTTAAGATATCCATATTTAATGATTTGTCCTACACTCGCTCATTATAATAGAGCACATTTTGTATGTCCTTATCACACAAAAATAAGCAGGGTTTATCCGCTGGAGTCGAAAAACCCCGCTGGGTCCACTCTTCTAATTATATGTTGGGATACGTGGACGCCAGCTGGACCGCGGATACGCCTGGACTTCGCTACAGCTGGGAAGATGTTGGTATTCGTACAGATCCGCGGTCCCGCATGGGTCCGGTTTTCACATTGGGTTGGTTGATTCCGTATAATAATGTAATGATTATTGCTTGTAGGTTATTATAATACGCAAAATTACCTCCAAAATGGTTATATAAGCTCCATGACAGAGGGGGTCTACCGTTCGGGTTGTTTGCGATGTTAGGTGTGGGTAAGAGCAAGGGCCATCGTCAGGCCATGCTTCTCGTGATAGCACTGCTCTTGCCGTCGTTCTTTATCGTTCCCGGAGCAGTGAGCCCCGACCGCCGGGAGATCGGTCCGGGCTCGGGTACCACACACTATGGAGATCCTGTGGACTATATCGATCTCGGTGTGTTCAGCGACGGGATCGATGTTGAGGGAAATGCGACCGTGGGGCTTCCTGTGAATGTCACCGTGAGGGTGGATAGCTTCTCAGAGGCAATGGCCAACAAGGTCCTGATCTATGATGAGTCGGAGTACACATATTCATTCCCGCAGTACAGTCCCAATGGTTCGTTCATCGCCTACAGGAACAACGATTACGCAGGTGATGGGCAGGTGGAGGTACACCGGATCGATTACGATGGTTCCGGCCATAAGCGTCTGACCACGTACGGGGCAGAATATTCACCACGCTGGTCGGGAGACGGGAAGCTGATAACCTACTTCTCGAAACAAGGGACCGATCCTTATTACCAGGTCTGGGTGATGGACTGGGATGGTGGGAACAAGACCAGGCTGACCGATGGCAATATCTCCAACCAGAGCTGCGACATCTCGCAGGACGGCAGGACGATCATATACAGGGTGATCAGGAACGGATACAAGGAGCTCCGGATGAAGATCTGGAACGGGACCGAATGGACGGGAGATGACGATCAGTATCTGTTCGACATCAGGAACATGGCGATCTTCGGTCAGAACGACAGCGTTATAGTATTCGACAGGAACGATACCGGTAGCCCATACAGGAATCTGTGGATCGCGTACATGAACGGTTCATGGAGCAACGAACCCAGGTTCGAACGGCTTACCAACACTTCGTTCAACGAGACAGCACTTTCGGTGAGCCCGGAAGGCATCCTCTCCTACCGCTCACTGGAAGGAGGCAATCCCCAGGGAGATCTCTGGTTACTGGACATGAGGACCGGAGATCGCGTCCGAATGACGAATGCGACCAACCTCGGCGATAAGAACACCTACCCAGGAGGGGGATTCTCCAGCGATGGAGAGAGATACGTCAGCATACTTGACGATGATAATGATAATAAAACTGAGATTTGGCAGCTGAACGTAACCGCAAAGGCGGAAGTTCACCTTTACGAGGGGGATCCATCGGAAGGAGGCATATTCATTGGGAATGAGAACGTGGCTGCATGGGGTAGTCTTTCAACCTATGCCGAATTCCAATGGACCCCTTACTTCCCGGGTGAACGGAAGCTGTACGCGGAGCTCATGAACGTCACACCTGTGGATGGGAACGCTTCGAACAATGTAGCGACCTTGACGGTGAATGTCAGCATTGGGCCTTACCCGGACCTTGGGATAGCCGAGGACGGCATCACGACATCGGATCAACCGCAGACCGGGAAGCCGATAACGGTCCAGGTCGATGTCGATAACATCGGGAACGTGTCGAGGACGAGCCATATCCTATTGGATGAATCGGACTTCAACTACAGCGATCCGCAATATTCGCCTGATGGAAGGTATATCGCATATCGTTGGTACAATTCTAGCGGGGATGGCCAGTTCGAGATCGTAAGGATCACAGCTGATGGCAAGAACGAGACGCACCTGACCAGCGAGGGAAGCGACTATATGCCTAGATGGTCGGGCGATAGCAAGCTGATATGCTACTATTCAAAGAAGGACACCTTTCCGTTATACGGTGGAAGGGTCATGGAACCTGACGGTTCGAACAATACACTAGTAACAGAACATGGCTCCTACCATGCTCCGGCGAGAGACCTTTCCAGCGATGGCAGGTCGATGCTGTACACGGTCAACTCAGCTGCTGACGCCGAACTCTGGATCAAGACCCGGCCAGGGAATGATTGGGGTTCCGCATCAGATACTTACCTGTACGATGTAAGGGGCCTCACCATCTTCGGTCAGACCGACAACGTGATCTATGCACCGGTACGGGCTGACAACGAGACAGATTGGAACATATGGAGGTTGACCCCGAACGGTTCCTGGTCTGAAGGAGTGGAAGCCGAACGTTTGACGACTTCAACCTACAATCACACGCCCACATCGACCACGAACACGGGCCTGCTCGCTTATCACTCGCGCGAGGGAGGCCCGAAGGGGGACGCGTGGTTCCTGGACACATACACCGGAGAGACGGTTAAGATCACGAACGCGTTGAACCTGACAAACGGTGTGGTACTGCCTCGTGGTGGTTTCTCATCGGACGGATCGAAGTTCATTGTATCACTTGACGAGGACGGTGATGATAATACAGAGCTGTGGGAGCTCAATGCCACGGTCACCGCGAAATTAAGCTTATACGAAGGGGACCCGGAGAAAGGAGGACGATTGTTAGGGAGCAAGAACCTGGCTGCATGGGAGGATCTGACGTCCCACCTCGCTATCTCCTGGGTCCCCGATACACCAGGGAACCACAGTCTGTACGCCGTGATAGAGGATCAGAGCAGGTACGATCCGAACCCGTACAACGATATCGCCGTGCTGGAGGTCCAAGTGCGTGGGCCGCACATCGTGGTCGACGGAGGATCGTTCTCCATAACGGAGAACGCCACCGTGAACATGACCAGCACGGCGTGGATAAATGTCGAGAACGTCTACGGGACGTCCATCAAGTGGAACGGGTCGTTGAACATCTATGACGGCGATCCGGAGCTCGGCGGGTTCCGCATCGGAGTGGAGGATGTATCGTTCGACGGGATCGCCTCCGATTCATTGAGTTTCGAATGGGTCCCCGAATCCCCTGGCGATCATGACCTCTTCTTCAACCTGACAGGGGTATACACCGAATTAATGAACATGTCGGCCGAGAACGTATCGGTATCGACGCATGTCAGGGGGATCCCGGACCTGGCTGTATTCAATGAGAGCATCACGGTCCTGAACCCCGTCGTCGGGCTTCCTGCCGAGGTAACGATAAATATCAGCAACCTGGACAGATGGGATATAGGCGCAAATGGCACGGTGAGGACCTACGAGGGGCACTGGACCCACGGTGTGCTCATCGACACCGAGAAGTTGACCATCGACGGGAACTCGACATTTGTTCACACCTTCAATTGGACCCCGACTAACGACGGCATCGTCAATCTCCATACAAGGATCGTTGGACAGGACCCTTACGATGTCAATACATCCAACGACTTTACCTCGAGGGAGATCTATGTCTACGGTAGACCCGATATGTCAGTGACCGAGGACAACGTCACCTACGATGAGCGGGCGATCGTCAACCAGACGACACAGATATCGGTGGATGTGAACAACCTCGATGACCATCCAGACAGCTCCAATGTCACCGTTAAAATCTATCAATGGGACCCGGACGTGAACGGGACCTTGATCGGAAGGAGAACGATATCGCTGATCGGGGGCGGGAATGAACTGCTGGTATTCAACTGGACACCGTCGATGGTAGGGGATGTCACGGTCTATGTCGTACTAGACCAGATATCTCCGTTGGACTGGAACATCTCGAACCACCAGATAACGTTCGATGTTAGGATCGTGAGCGCGCCCGATGTAGCGATCGATCTCGATAAGGTGACAATTGATTACGATGTCTGGGATTATGATAACATCACGCTTACCGTCCCTGTTCGGAACCTGGATATATGGAACCACAGCATCTCCGGCAGGCTGACCGTCCACGATGGCGATCCGACCACGGATGGAGGGTTGATAGGCGCCTCGAACTTCAGCGTACTAGGAGGATCCTCCGAGAGGTTTACCTTCAATTGGTCGACCTATGAATTCGGACCACACAGGCTTTTCTTCAATATCACAGGGGTCGAACCTGACGATGTGGACTGGACCAATAACAACGTGAGCAAGTGGTTCACCATCTCATCGCCCAAATGGCCCGATCTCGGCATCAATGGGACCGATATCAAGTTGAATGACAAGGCGTACCTGAACAGCACGATCACCATCCAGGTCGAGGTGCATAACTTCGGAGAGGGTAACGCCACGAACGCCGCGGTCTCGTTCTACATGGACGAGATCGAGGAGATGAAGCGGTTCCATACGGCGCTGGTCACCATTTCGGGGAAAGGGTCAGCCTTCGTCAATGCCAGCTGGACCGCTGGACCCCGGGGCAACCGAACGATCTTCGTCGTCGTGGACATGGACGATGAGATCATGGAGCTCGATGAGAACAACAACAACGCTTCACGGGTCCTGCAAGTTCAGGTCATAAGCCTCTTTGTCTCTGGATCGGATATCAGATTCAACGGTACGCTGAGGGCGAAGGAGAACGTGACCGTCCTGGTCTCCGTACACAACGACGGTGATACCGATACGATGGCCCAAATCGTCCTTTACGACATTGCCACAGGAAAGGCCATTGGTAAACGCGAAGTAGATGTGTATGCGGATTCCAACGACACGGTATCGTTCATATGGATGCCGATGGATGACGGGAACTACACTTTACGGGCAGAGGCGACATCACTCGGGGGACTCGATCATGATACTTCCGATAATGCCGCTACGAGGACAGCCGCCATAGTACCTCGCACCAGGAAAGGCGACGACAAGGAGCCAGTGATCTCGGCGATCGGGATCATCAGCATCGGTATCCTGGGAGCCCTGGGTGCTGTATTAGCAACCGAGAACGGCCGCTGGACGATCTTTCTGCTATTCATCCCTCTCTATACCAGGGAGAAGACAGCCAAGCACCCGCTGAAGCATCCTAAGAGGAAGGACCTCTGGGACCATATCCGCCTCAATCCCGGCTGCACCCTTAAAGAGCTCCAGGTAAGATACGAGCTGCCGAACGGGACGTCTATCTATCATCTCAACATCCTCGAGGACAACGGATTCGTCAACTCGCTGAGGGATGGAACGCATAGACGTTTCTATCCGCATGTCAGCAAGCTTCCCCCGTCAGAGGCATCGCGCATCTACCCCGAGGGCACGCCAACATACAACGTCGGCGGCGTGCAGTTGAGCAGGTTGCAGTTCCGGGTATACGAGATCGTCAAGGATAACCACGGCATTTCACAGGTCGAGGTTGCCGAGAAGCTTGGTGTCTCGAGGCAGGTCGTTAGCTACCACCTTGGGCTGTTACAGGATGGAGAGATAATCAAGGTGAGGAAGTACGGGAGACGGAACGCGTATTACGTCAACGGGTTCTACGGGCGGGAGAAGTAGTCGTTCGTTGATGGTAATCCTTTTATTCAGAACATAAATTCCAGATTTGCAGGGGAGAAGAACATGGACTGTCCGAGGTGCGGAAGGGCGGCTGAGCATATTCCGGAATACGACCGATGGTACTGTTGGAGCTGCAAGGATTACGTACCGAAGGACACCGGTACAGGATCGAAAACCCCATGTTGTGATATATGCGATCGTCCCGGCGAACCTGTACCGGATGACCACGCCTGGTACTGCTGGGATTGCGGCAGGCACTTCTTTCCGAAGGGATCCACGGGCCCTCCGGATCCAAAGAAGGGTTCGAGGGCCGAGAAGAAGAAGATATTCACGTTCAGGATCAAGGTCTCCTTCATGCTGGGCCTGGTGATCGGATTGTTCATCTATGCCGCATTGATCTATTGGGTCATATACGATGGACCTGCCCAAGGACTTTGCGTTGTCCCGGGTGTGATATCCGTAACAACGCTCCTTCTGTTCTTCTATTGGCTGCTGAAGGTCTCTAAGCATCGGTGCCCCGAATGCAGGGTCTGGGATGATTATCGTGTGCTCAAGAAGGAGGTAAAGAGTAACTACGAAACCAACTACTTCATGCCAACAAAGGGTTTGATACTCCCCATTGGTGTCCAGAAACGGAATGTTAAGCACGCGGTTGGACTGATGAAATGTAAATGCCGGGCATGCGGAACGCGATATAATGTGAAGTTCCATGATAAAAAGGATAGGGGGAAGATGTGGTTGCCGTGAAGGGCACACACACCTGGTGGCATCCATGGTGTACAACTCTCTATTACCACTAAGGAAGTTTTTTATCTGCACAGACTGATTCTATCCAATAGCAGGGGAGAAAGGTAATGGATTGCTACGGCTGCGGCAAACCAGCGGACTAAATCAAGGAATATGACAGATGGTATTGCTGGAACTGCGAGAAGTATCTTCCGAAGGATGAACCGACGGGTCAGAACCAACGTAAGGGAAAGAAGAAAATGGCCTCGGGAAAGAAGCTGAACTACAGGAGGATCATCCTCTTTCTCGTCGGACTGCCTGCCGCATTCATCATCGAACCGGTCCTCTTCGGATTGCTCCTGGCATTGGGATGCATTATCGGCCCGATCTACCTCTGGTGGTGGCTCTCATTGGAGAAGTACAAGTGCCCCAGCTGCGGTCTGAAGAACAACTACACCGTGGTTAAGGAGGTCATCACGGACAAGGGCCGGAAGCACGTGGTCACATATGACGGCAAGTATCGTGAGGTCGAATACGAGGAAGGATACAAGACCTGCGTATGTGACAGACGTCATTATAGATATCCCGTTCATTTTGTATGGAGATCGGACCGATCGTTCCTTGGTCATCGGTGATATCGGTTATTCTTTTTGATTATTAAAAATAGGCAAAGAGACCTCCAAAACGTTTATAACTAAATTATCAGAAAGGCAAAGCTTCCTCCAGGGTTCTTATATATTTCGCAAGGAGTAATATTGTATACCTCGAAGCGGAGGTATATGTGAGAGCAATAAAGATATGTAAGGTGTGTTAGATGAAACGAACTGATATAATAATTTGTGTAGTAATCATAGGTTTCGCTATGATTGCACTAAGTACGGCAGGCAGTAATACAATAACTGTAAAACAAGATGGTAGCGGAGATTATGTTACCATACAAGAAGCTGTAGATAATGCAAATCAGGGTGATAATATTCTAATATACACAGGTACCTATACGGAATCAGTTGTTGTTAGTGGTGTTGTTCACGCAAATGATCTGAGGATTAAAGGAATGGGCCACGTCGTTATTGAAGGTGATGGGATAATTGGCGGTGATATTGGAATTTATCACTTATTGGGCCATTCGGGCCTTGAAATAATCCATATTGACTTTGTTATGTGTAGTAAAGGATATTCTGGTTTTTCGGTGTCAAGAGTTAGATTTGATGATTGCATGTTTGATTCTTGTATTGATTCTGGGATTAGTTGTGGAGGAGTTCAGGGCTTTGGGATACGGGACTCTGTAGTTAAAGGATGTGGAAACGGTATACTCTTGGCCACGGTTGATGGAGATGCTGATCTATATGATGAGATTTTTCGATGTTCAATTCGTGATAACTTTGGATTTGGTGTATCAATGTCAAATTCTCAATTTATGATGATTGATCAATCTAATATTGAAGCAAATGTTGATATTGGTGTGAATATTGGATCTGGGTGTTTTGGAAGTTATGTTAGATATAATAACATCCACCAAAATGCAGGAGGGGAATTCGGACAACAGGGATCCGATAATTCAGGAATAACCTGGGATATGAATTTCTATAGTGGATATATCGGAGAGGACGCCGATGGGGATGGATATGGGGACACGCCTCACTACCTACCTCCACTTGGTATAGATCTTCATCCAAAGATGACATATTATCGGTATTCGTATTAGAATGAATGATGAGCCATGATATCCCTTTCATGGCTCTCTTTCTTTTTTATATTAACACCATATTTTTACTAGCGTAAATATTGAATTGGGGATTACGAGATTTATTTCACTGATGGTAATTAGCATTGGTGATGAGATAATCGTATCTGTTATCTTGGAATCATAGGCCTTATGTTATCATAATAATCTTTGTTTAGAAACAACTCAAACACTTAATATACCCCCTCCCACAATCCCCAGATTAACTTCACCAGGCAGGTGTAGTCTAGTCTGGTTATGACTAAGGCCTTCCAAGCCTTAAACTCGGGTTCAAATCCCGGCACCTGCACCATTTCCTTTACGTCAATGTGAATACGCTACAGGAAATGGTGCGTGAAGATGCTTGGATACGAGGCGGATCTAAGACGAGAGATGCCTGAATACGATCCGCCTCTGTCCCGCAGCGACTTGCTATCGTCAATGATAGACGTCGCTGCGGTCCCGACACCTGAATACGCCCATCATTTTCTTATATGAAATCGGTATTCTAACGATAAGCCGGGATAATCCTTGCCTTGTGCTCCCGTAGTGTAGCCCGGCCAATCATTCTGGCCTTTCGAGCCAGGGACATGGGTTCGAATCCCGTCGGGAGCACCATTTCTTTCACGTCAAAGGGAGAGTGTTCTCAAGAAATGGTGCAACAGATCGCTTGAATACGCTGTGTTCTTTGAACAGAGATCGACTGGAGTCGAACACAGCTGGCCCGAGGTACCTCGTTGGTCGTCAATGAATGGCGGCACCTCGGTCCCGTCGGGAGCATGTAGGGAAAATGCTTAACATACGAGAAACGCGTAAGGATAACCGGTTACCATGATATCCGAAGCGACGACAGGGACCTGGGAGGCCCTGATGAGCTCCAAGAACGCGGTCCTTGTAATGTTCTACACCACAACGTGCCCAAGCTGCGCCGCGATGAAGTCGGTCTTCGAGGAGCTGTCCGATGAGTTCATCGACGACGTCAAGTTCGCACGTGTCAATGTCGAGCAGGAGGCGATGCTTGCGCAGCAGTTCGGTATCATGGGCGTTCCTACCTTCAAGTTCTTCTGCAAGGGGACGGCTGTTTCTGAGCTCACTGGTCAGATATATCCAGCTCTCCTGAGGAGATCTGTCGAGGACATGCTCGAGCATGGTGGCGAGTGCGCGACCAAGCAGACGAAGGTGTCGTGGGACGTCTCGCCGTATGCGTGATTGGGAGCGTTCCAACTTTTACCCACCCGATTTAAATGGCTTAAGGGCCATATGATATTCCCATTATCCCGCAAGAGGTGATCTTGACATGGAGATGATATCTGACGAGATGAGGGCCGAGATCGAGGGCCTTTTCGAACAGTTCCAGACCGTGCTTCTCGCGACCGTAGATGGGGACAGGCCACGGGTCCGGCCGGTGACCGTCGCAGGGTTGGAGGAGAAGAGATGGATCCTGACCGACACTGAGGCTGCCAAGATAGATCAGATCAGGAGCAACCCCAGGATCGAGCTCGTATTCACGATCCCGGAAGGAGACAACACAGGATACCTGCGAGCCCTTGGAGAGGCGAAGATCGAAGAGGACGCTGCCATCAAGGCGAAGATAGCGGAGCAGACGCCCTACTTCGCCATGTTCTGGAAGACCCACGAGGATCCGGCTTACGCCCTGCTCGACATCGTCATCGACGAGATCGAGTACATGAAGCCGGGTCAGATGATCCCTCAAAGATACAGATACTGATCGGCTTACGGACCACTATCAAGTACGGCACTCCCCGTACGCCAGTGCCGCACCTGTTGGTTAGATCAAATAATGAACAGAAGGGAGGAGGATCGATGTTCGTTCACATGTCGATACACAGCGTGAAGGAAGAGTACGAGGAACAGCTTATCGCATCGATGCACAGGTTCGGTGCTGCCATGAAGGACCAGGCAGGCCACATCAGCGCCCATACGCTCAAGGACGAGTCCACGGGGAAGCTCATCGGCCTTGCCATGTGGGGGTCGAAGGAGGAATGGGAGGCGGCGAGACCGGCAATGTACGCCGCGGTAGAGGGGGACGATTTCGACACCTGGGAGTCGGCCCCTACGAAGGTATTCCACCTCCTTGAGAAGTGATCAAGGGACCGATCACGGATGGTTATCAACGTACAGGCCAGTATCAACGAGGTTCCGGGAGGGTTCAAATTAGTAAAAAGAGGGTTTCTTTAAATACTTCGATGGTGTTTTGTATGGTTACTTCCACAAAATATATAAATACCACAAGTATCAACTACCAATACTGACAAGGTGAGGACCGTGCCACTACAATGGACCTGTGAAAAATGCGGGGCGATCAACATCCAGGAGATCTCCGCCTTCAACAGATACCACAGCCGAGAGAAGTCTACCTGTTCCAAATGTGGCGCGGAGAACCCCGACGGTTGGTACGCAACGGTCTGATCACCGCCTGTTCATTTTCAGACAAGCGATGTTATTGCTTCAGCCTGAAGGCTGCCTGGATTAATCATCCTTCGGAGAAAGCTTCGATCGGACGCGATTGGAGCGATCATCACTTGAAGATCATGGATGCGTATCCGACGACCTCGGACATCTTCTCGACATCGCCCGATGTGGCGTATTTCAGCAGCTCGACCTCGTCAGGTTCGGTGGCCATCAGCGTCGCCATGACCGGGCCGAAGCCGCACATCGAGATCTTCTCGCGTTTCACCGTCTCGTAGAGGTCCTGCGGAGCCTTGGCCAGGATCGTGTCGATAGCCATTCCGTCCCGGTCCTTCGCCTGGGATATCGGGACATAATGGGAGAAGTCGGTGGAAGCGAGTACCAGCAGGTCCCTACCGAGGCCCTCCTGGGCGCTCTTGACAGCAAGAGCCGCCCTCTCGGCCGACCCCGGGCTCTGGTCGCCCAGTATAGCCGGGACAAGCTTGAAGTCGTCCGTGATATGCTGCAGGAAAGGGAGCTGGACCTCGATGGAGTGCTCGAACAGGTGCGCTGTCGCGTCCAATGCGACGCCCTGATCGGAGGAGGCCATTGCGTTGGCGAACTCTCCGTCGATGGCGATATTGCCCATTGGCATCTCCCAGTCCTCGCCCCCCACAGAGATCGGCGTTCCCATTCCGGTGTGGTTCGGGCCGAATATCACGACTGTCCTGCCCTTTATCCCGGCGGTCCCAAGTCGTGCGTAGGCGTGGGCGGCCACCGGTCCAGAGAACATAAGTCCCGCGTGGGGTACGACCGCGCCTATGATCGACCCGTCGCCATCGCCGGGACCGGAGCCCGGCCCGAGCTTATGGGTGTACATGCTCTCGATCTGGGCCTCGAGCTGCTTCTGCGCGCCCTTGTAGAACCTTCCTGCCACTGCCGGGGATCTCAGAACATCACCTATGCACCCATCTACCACCTCGAATAAAGAGTTTATCGAGGTCCCCTGGGTCGCCGCTGATGGAATGGCAGGGCAAGGCCTGTGATGCGTTGATGTCGAAAACGCCCCCCTGGCCCCGTTCGTTATAAGCAAAAAGGTTTTTATCGACCTGGTCGTTATAGGTCTAACTGTCAGGAGGTAAGACGAGATGGCTGACATGATGTTGCATGTGAAGACGCTGGTCTTGATGCTGGTCCTTTCATTCGCAGTGCTCTGTTTCCTAGCCGGTATTTTCACCATGTACTTCGGCGCCGGGAAAAGCAAGAAGATCGGCGGGATCCTGTTGGTCGTTGGTATTGTAGTATTAGCTGGCCTTCTGGCCGGAGAGATGATGTTCGAGGAGGAATGGTACTTCGCATCGGTGGAGATCTTCCAGGCCTTCGCCGCCATCATCGGAGTGATCCTCGGAGCGATAGGCGCCATTGGGATGTTCCTGCTGGCCATCATGAAGTCGTAGTTATCAACGGGTTCGCTTGATCACAGCAATTCACCTAGCCAAGGCTATAGCTGATGAAAGGTTGTTCTTGGATGTGGCTGATCTATCCGAGCAGGGCGTCCATCAGGACGACCAGGTCGCCGTCGCCGGAGTTCTTCAGATAGTACATCAGCTGTCCGGTGTCGCCGTCCAGGGAGGCCATGAAGTCGAAGTTCTCGTCCGCGATGACGAAGGCATACGGCGAGGGCTCGCCGTTGTTCGAATAGGAGATTGCGTTGACGAACGGGGCGTTGACCACGGCGCCGTATGAGCCCTTTCGGAACCGGAAGTCGCCGGAGCTGTCGAAGAGCTCGGCGATCTCGGGAACCCCGCTCTCGTTGTAGTAGAACACGTCGGCGGAGCCGGAGAAGGTCAGGATATCGCCCGTTAACGGGTTGTCCAGGTTGCCACCGTCGGTTATTTCGCCGAACGTCTCTTCGTCGTCGATGTAGTGATCGTCATCGTCCTCGTTGTCGTCGATGACGACGTGGAAGGCGTCATCTGTTCCTCCCGAAGGATCGACGAGGTAGAACTCCCATGTCCCGGAGGGATCGACGGTCTCGTTGAACTGGACAAAGCTGGCGACCAGGTCGCCTCCGTCGTCGTTGTTGTTCAGGAACCCGTCCAGGTCTGCGGAGTGGTCGCTCGTATCGTGGCGGCCCTGTTCTATGGCGCCGCCGTCGGTCATTACATGTGGCTCGTATATGTCTTTGAACCCGTGTCCGTCACCTAGCCTCTGGACCTTGTGGTCCTGGTTGATCCAGTCGCCGATGTCCTGATGATCGTTGCCCCGCTCGGAGACATCGAAATCGTTGGAGTGCGCCGGAGGCTCGATAAGGCCCGCGGTGTACTTCGTCATTGTGGAGGAGGCATGGGTCATCCATGTGTGCCCTTCGGCGGTGGAGCCGGAGGCGTCCACGGTCATCTTGAGCGGATATGAGTATCCGTTGGCCACCCAGAACCTCAAAGCAGCTGAACTGATGCTGGAGGAGGATGGCGTCACGAGAACCACGAAGCAGCTGACGTTCTCTCCCCCGATCTGCAGGTTGTCGACATCCTCTATGGTCCAGTCGACGGATGCGGTATTGACGTTTATCGTGGTGCCCGAGGTCGGGCTCAGGGTGCCGCCGTTGAAATGCGAGATATGGAACGCCTTGTTGTTACGGATATCCGGGAACGCCGTCATCCTCGCATCGAGGTGGTATTCGGGGTTCTGGAAGCCGTCCCGTACGACGATGGGATGGTTGTCCTCGGTCTTGAGGGAGGCGTTGTGCATGACCGTCAGGCGTGATTCCCCAAGGTTGCTCGCATCTGCATCGTTGAAGATGTAGGAATCCTTTGCCAGGGAGAACTCCCCTGCCAGGGGGAAGTCGCCCGTATCTGTGTAGACCTTGCTCGCCTTCTCGTCGATGGTCATGTTCTGGATCGACCTGCGTTCGTAGGTCGTGTGGTCGACGTCGAACCCGTCCCGGGCGATCTGCTCGCTCTTCCTTATCCAGAGCTCGTTGGTCCCGGTCATCTTGAGGTAGATCTTCTCCACATCGATGGATCCGAGAACATCGACCTCGATCTGGTAGAGCGGGTCGCCCTGGATCGACATGTTCCCCTTGAAGTCGTACTCGGCTTTATCGCCCAGTCTTTCGGGAGCGAGAGTGATCACAAGCTCGTCCACGTCGACCTCGGCCTTGGACACAGTGGTATCGGTGCCGTCGTCGACGATGAGCTTGACCTCGAATGTCTCGGTATCGTCGATGAGATCGGCCCAGAAGCCGTGGACCACCTTGTCCTTCAGCGAATATCCGTCGAGAAGCTTGAAGGTCCCCTCTATCTCCCACTTGAACTTCAGGTCGTCCCCGTCCTCGTCCGTGGATTTCCCTGCTGAGAGGACGACGATCTGGCCCAGCTCGGGATTGTCGTCGCTGATGTCGATCACGGCCTTCGGAGCGCTGTTGGTGAAATCGACGGTCAGAAATGTCAGGACTACCAGCATGGCGGCAATGCCGACCACGGCGATCTTCCTTCTGCCGGCGGGGATCCCCTTCAGCCCTGGAACGTTGCCGAGACGCTCCTCGACAGGCGGGCCCTTCGGCTTTGGCTCTTTAGGCGGCTTCTCTTTCTGTGGCTTCTCCTCCTTCGGGGGAGCGTCGCCCTTCTTGGCCACAGGAGGGGGTGCAGCGGGTTTCGCCTCCGCTTTGGGGGCCTCCTTCGTCTTCTCCCCGCCATCGGTGGACAGGTCGAGAACGTCCTCCTTTCTGGTGCTCGGTGCCGCATCTGGCTCTGGCTCAGACGAGAGATCGATGGTGATCGCCTCGCCATCCGAACCGTTGCTGATGCCGGAGAGGTCGATCAGGACCTCGTCGTCAGTAGAGACCGTGGGGGAGACCCTCTCTTCCATTGGATACAAGGTTAGTCATCCATACGATTTAAGCGTTATCTAAAACATTACTGAATAGAACCGTTCTTTTATATACTCCGCCCGGAGCGAAGATGCTTGGATCTAGCGATTGATGAAGAGGTTCCGTTCCGGCCTCGTTCAGATACGGCCAGGGTCCTTGAGCAGAGCCAAGATCTCGGTGGCGTTTTCGGCCGGGGAACGCTCGCTGGAATCGAGGACCACGGCATCAGGATGGCCTTCATACGGCTCGTCGATGCCGGGAACCACGCCGAGTCCTTCGTATTCCGCCTTCCCCGCCTTCCGTTCGAGGGCCTTTTGGTATAGCTCGGCCAAGACGAGCCCGCCCTCACGCTCGCTTTCGCGCTTCATACAGAGCTCGACGGGGCACCGGACCTCGATCTCGATCATATCAGGGGCCCGGTCCCGGAGAAGGTCACGCCATATCCGCTTGTGGGCGGTTGCGTCCACGATAACGTTCACGCCGTTCCTGTGTAGCAGATGGGCCATGTGGCCCAGGGCGCGATAGACCATGTCCCTCTCCTTCTCGTCGTAGGACGGGTCGGGGACCATGACCTTCCTGAAGGCGTCCAATGGCAGATATTCCACGGCGACACCGTCGGCCTCTAGCAGCGAGACCAGCTCCCTGGCGATGGTGCTCTTTCCGGAACCAGGCAGTCCCGAGATCCACATCAGGAAGGCCACGGGGATCACTCACCAGAGATCACGTCGAGCAGGAGCCCGTGCACATCGGGGTGTCCGGCCGCGACGATGTTCGTCCAGTTGTTGAACACGATGGGAATGGCGTTGATGTCGACACCGTCGGAATCGGTGACGACGGCCCCTGCCTCCACCATCAGGAGATAGCCTGCTGAAAGGTCGAGCGTCCTGCCGCAATCCCTGAGATCGATGAAGCCTGACAACGACCCCTCGGCAACTAGGGCCAGATCGAGTGCGATGGAGCCGAGCCCTCTCACACGCTTGGCCATGGCCATAGCTCTGGCCGTTGCATCGAAACATGTGCCCACCTCGGGGAACATCTCGGTCCCGAGGACGAGCAGCTCCGGCTCGGCGCGGTTCTCCAGCCTCTTATCGTTCTTGTAGAACCCCTCATCCTTGATAGCCCAGAACTCGTCGCCGGTGGCCAGGTTCCTGACGTAGCCGATCCGGATATCCTCGAACGCCGGGTCCAGAGGACCGGCTGCGATGGATATTGAATAGAGGGGAAGGCCCCGCTTGGCGTTCAACGAACCGTCGAGAGGATCCATGATCACGGCCATATCGGGTGTGCCGACCTCGATGAACCCGGCCTCCTCGGTCATCAGCCTGAAGTCGTCCAGACCGGCCTTGAGCTCCTCGAGTGCGGTCTGCTCGGCGATGCTGTCTATCCTGACGGTGATATCGCCTCCGGCGCCCACCGACAGCTCCTCGGCACCCTCAACGGTTCCGCAGAGCGGTTCTATCGCATGCTGGACCTTGCGGCCCACGCGCCTGAACATGGCGAGGAGATCCTCCGGCATCCTTTCGATGGTCATGGGCTCAGACCCGTTGGAAGTAGTTCGATATGAGCTCCGGCTGGAACTCCTCCTCGTCCAGCACGTTCATGGCGAAGTTGAAGAGCTTGCGGCGGACGTTGTCGTCGACCTCGGGATAGAAGATCGGATTGGCCACGACCACGGCCCTGAATGCGAAGAACGGGGCGATGACGCGCATCATCTCGGCGTCCCCGGTCCCCTTGATGTACTCCTTCATGAAGAGATCGAACAGCTCGAGGAAAGGGCCGCTGAAGTCGGAGGTCGTCCTCAGACCGTAGAATATGTAGTTGATGGTCAGGGCGGAGACATCGTCGGCGGGCTCGCCGAGCAGGCCTCTGCTCCGGTCCAGCAGATTGAACTCGTTCCCGTCCCACCAGATGTTGCCGGGATGGAAGTCGCCGTGGATCGTGCTCAGCCGTGAGTGTTTGGTACCGAGCTTCCTCCACCACTTGACCGCCCTCTGGGCCATCTGCGTCATCTCGTAGTCGTTGGAGAAGTCGATGGAGGGGTAGGTGTCCAGAACGCCCATGAAGCACTCGCCGTGGCCGATGTTGTCCCGGATCCGGCGCCTGTAGAGGACCTCGTCCTTGACCTTCTCCGAGTGGACCTTGACCAGGAACTCCGCGAGCATCTCCACATGCTTTCTGTCGCGGTCCTGGAGCTCTCCGTCCTTCAGTATCCGGTCCAGGTCGTTGAAGTAGGGCTCGCCGGAGGCCTCCTCCATGAGGATGAAGAACTCGTCGGCGTCGCCTACCGATATCAGCGCCTCGTCGGACCTGCCCACAACGTCCAGCGACCTAACATGGCGGGGGAAGTGGTTGTATGCATGGTGGGCCAGCAGGAAGACCTGGGCCCTGTCGGAATAGTGATCGTGCCCGAAGTTCTGTGGGAAAAGGGTCTTCATTACCGCCCGCTTGGTCTCACGGGCCCCGTCCTCGACGACCTCGAACTCCACCAGATAGCCGGTGCCGTGAACGCCCTCCCCCATCGGTTCGAACTTCTTCAATCTGACCTCGCCGAACCTCTCCTTCAGGTAGTTGAGGATCTGCAGGGCGTTTATCTCCTGTGCCATAGGACCACTCCTAGGTTCCGGCCGAGTAATCGGTGATGTAGGCCTCCTGCTCGGATGAGAGGGAGTCGATGGAGATGCCCATGGTCTGAAGCTTGGTGCGGGCGATCTCCCGGTCCTGGGCCACGGGGACGTCGTATACCTTCTTCTCCAGCCCCTTTCCCTGCTGGGCAAGCCAGAGCAGAGACATGAACTGATTGGCGAAGGACATGTCCATGACCTCGGACGGATGGCCCTCGGCGGCGGCCAGGTTGACCAGCCGGCCCTTTGCCAGCAGGTAGATGCGCCTACCATCGGGCATGGTGTACTCCTCGTTGTTCTCCCTGATGGTCCGCGGCTCCCCGGCGAGTGCCTCGAGCTCGTCGATGTTTATCTCGCAGTCGTAGTGTCCAGTGTTGCACACCACGGCCCCGTCCTTCATCACCTCGAAGTGACGGCCGGTAATCACATCCTTCATGCCCGTGGCGGTAATAAATATATCGCCCTCGGCCGCTGCATCGTCCATTGTCATGACGGAGAAGCCCTCCATGGCCGCCTTGAGCGACTTGATCGGCTCGACCTCGGTGACGATGACGTTGCACCCCATGCCGCGGGCGCGAATGGCTATGCCGCGGCCGCAGTGGCCATAGCCGGATACCACGAACTTCTTGCCGGCGTAGAGGACG
>JANQEY010000124.1 GCA_028278125.1 bacterium
AGGGTATGTATAATGTGTATCGCTGATTCGCCTTGGATTTGATTGAATCCGGAATTCAACGTTTGGTGGGCTGTTTATCACTGGGAATCCGGCGACGGCTGGGGTAGGATCCTCTGCTCCATCATTATCAACAGCCTTCACCTGGAAGGCAAAAACATCAAAATCACTGCGAATGGGTACTGTAAATGTTGCCGTTTCGCTACTGTCTATCGTCCAGCCTTCTTCAAACCAGGTCGTATCGTAAACAGAAATATTGATAGTGTCGGAGAAGGTAAACTCGAGCCCGGAATCAGGCGCTGCAGTCACAGAATCAAGTCGCACAAAATCCAGTTTGCCCCATCGGTACATATAAAACTGGATACGTCCATCCTGGTCCTCTCCCCACCAGCTCATCACCTTGCGGCTGATAGAAATATCCGGTAACGAACGATCTTCGACTTGTAATGTCAGGTAAGTTTCCGGCGGGATATTTCCCACTCTATCCTCTTCACCCGTTGAACCGTCGGCGTTAACGGGATCCTGGTTAGCACAACCGGAGATTAACAACAGGACTGTACAAGCAGTTAAGGTTAAAATTTCCGTTATATGTCGCAGAAGTCGAATCATCAAGTTTCTACTCTAGATATTTAACAAAGAATATACCGGAACAGGCATATAAAATGCCTGTTCCGATCTCTTTAACTCTTATTTCATAAATACCAGTTTTTGTACCTGTGATTGTCCATCAGCTCTCAAACGCAGGAAATAAGTTCCGGATGCTACCGGGTTACTTCCATTATCGAGACCGTTCCAGTAAACATAATGGGTACCGGCTCTCATGGGTGCGTCCACCAGGTTACGGACCGCCTGGCCAAGTGCGTTAAACACTGTCAGGTGGACATGACCCTGGTTGGGAATGGAGAAGCTGATATTCGTTGACGGGTTGAACGGGTTCGGGAATGCAGGTTCAAGCACAAATTCAATCGGCATTGAAACATGTTCACCTTCGCCAACTTTGACTTCGCTGACATCATAGACGTTGCGTGGTTCAACTTTCCAGCTTCCATAGCTGTAGTTAATAATTCCACGTACATATTCGATGGTGTCATCGACCTGGAGACCATCGAACCAGGCTAGTAAGTCCTCTTCATACATAATGTCGTTATCAAGGAGGAATGTTTCACCCGAATCGTCAATGAAGCTACAATCATATTCGTTTATCGAGGTAATTGTCAGGTTTGTGAATTCCACAAAAGTACTTTCGTAAGATTCGAGGTCCGCATTTACCTCAGCTGCAGTCACTGAATAGGTGGTCCACTCTTGCTGGTAACCTTCAATTTCACAGCTGACAACACCCATCAATTTAGTGTTTCCACCCCATCTGAATGGATTGTCCGGATCTGATTCCGTAACTGTCCCGGTTACCGAAACCAGGTTACCTGAATTAACAACCGCAACATCCGGCGGAATCGTAACACAAATACCGTTATAAGGATGTTCGTCACCCATCTGCATGAAGTGAGTATCGTAATATTCCAGCGCGTTAGGCTGTGTTGTGGTTATTACACCGGTCAATGTGACAATCACGCCATCATAAGGGCTGTTCCCTGCGGCATATGGAGTATACTGTACATCATAAATGGAGAGTTCATCCAGGCATGTATAACCCAGCATATCGTTTTCAGTGTCACCGGGATAGGTTGACACAGCTTCAAGGTCATCCTCAGCTTCGATATAATACCAGACGTATGTTCCCTCATCCTGTCCAGGGATCGTGGCTTCCCAGGTAATTCCTTCTACATATGTCAGGGCATCGTCATTCCAATCCCCTTCTACACCCACTTTCCAGTGAAGTATGGCAGAAACTACCTGGCTGTTATCTGAAATACTGGCAGTAATTGTAACATCATCACCAGGTCCGGGGGTACTGGGTGATCTTACGACCGACATAATGTTTGGTGGTCCCTCACCATAAACAATATCAGATGGTCCCTGTGGCACAAGTTTATATACCCAGTCGTTGGCTTCCGGATCCAAAGTTCCGTAATGGTGATAGATCCATCCGGTAATTTCGGAGATTGTCGTTCCAAATGGAGGAAGCGGATATTCATCGGCATCGAGAGAATCAGAGTCATCGTCGACGGCGATTCCGTCAATGTCATCATCCAGGTTGTCATCGATCCGGAACATTTCGTACTGGAGCTCGTTGTCGGTTACAACACTGTTTTCAACCTTGACAAACACGTTGCCCCATTGTTCAGCAGTCATGGGGTCACGTATTTCTGCAGTGGAGACTGTAGTAGGTATCGGCAGGGTGTTGCCTTCTGACTGTACTACAGCTGGGGCACCGATCCAGTGTTCGGTCATATTAGCAGGACCGGTAGTATACTCATCAACACCACCAACAAAAATTACTTCATCACCGATGAATACATCAGGAAATTGCTCAGGAGTCCCATAATAGGCCAGCACACTGCTCCAGGGAGTGCTGTATTCTTCAGCGTTATCGAAATCAGTCATAATAAATTTGACACCATCGCCAGCGTAGTAAAGTCCCGTGGGAGCAGTTGCTAATGCGTGAAGTTTTGCATATTGGGCAACACCGGTTGTGTCATCACCACCGGCACCACGCCAGTCGAATTCGATTCCGTAACGAGTGAGGCTGGCATATGAATGGTCGTTTGTATACCAGTCGCCGTTACCATCCTGGCGGGCTACCATGTCATAAGGACGCACCTGCTGCATCCATGCAAATGGAGTATACCAGCCTTCCTGTGTGTAGTCGACACTGATATCATAGGCAATTTCCGGGAGGATTTTATATTCATCATGTGAGTACATCAAGGGGCCACGCACCCAGAAATATGGCATTCCAACAACCGGATTATGTACATATCCGTATGGAGGATCCATTGGATTATCAACCTTGACTTCGAAGGTTTCAGATTCATCTATGATCAGCCATTCACCAAATTCGCCCGGAAGTTCTTCGCAGATAGCATTTTCCACTTTAATGAGCACAGCTTCGTACTGTTCCGCAGTTTCAGCTCCACCGGCTATTTCTTCCATTCCAACGACAGTGTATTCACATGCTTCCGGCAGGTCGGTAGTCCAGTCGACTTCTTCCTCAATGATAGTAACAGGATCAGCTTCGTCTCCGATATACAGTTCTGTCAGACCCCAATATTCCTGTATTTCTCCGGTAACCTGGACCTGCATGCCGAAACCCAGCATTTCACCGGGATCGCCGTAGACATAAATACCATTCCAGGCTCCTGGGGCATCCGCTACGAACCACCGGTTTCCTTCACCGGAAATGGGTTCGAAGGTTACCCAGCCTTCAATGGTTACAGTTTCGCCTTCAAGCGGACTGACATCATCCACTCCAGGGTTTTCACAGTACTGGATGTCATAAATAGCGGTAATCTGCGCTGATGCAAAGCACACCGTCATTAAAAACACCAGTACAATTAGACCAACTTTACGCATAATGTTATTTCCTCCCGCTAAACAAATAGTTTCCCAAGTTTAGGCTCCGATTAAAATGTTTACTTAATAACAAGGAATTTACCTGTTTTTACTTTTCCGTTATCAAGATTTTCCACAGTATAAATATATAATCCGGTAGCTATTTCCTGGTCGTCCTCAGACAATAAATCCCAGGCATGTTCTCCACCGGCGAACACTCTTCTTTCTCCCGGGCTTGATCCCCTGGTGACACGCTGGACATCCTCGCCTGTGTATGATGATGCAGTATGTACAAAACGGTCAATCTTTTCCCCGGCAAGGTTGAAGATAGTAATCTCGCATCTTGGCGGCAGGTGCCTGAACCAGATTAACCTGTCACGCGCTGTAGTTCCATCCCAGCTTGCTCTTCCTTTATAAGGATTAGGGTAAACACCAATCCGGTCGTCATCGGGTTCGGCGGGTGTTGTTCCTGGGAACGCATATGTTCGATTAGCGTTCAGGGGCGACTCGAAACTTGGCAGGTTGTTGTTCGGATCACCTCTGTCATAAGCGACAACAGAATAATACAGCTCACGTGGCCAACCGTTCATTACCCCGTAGTTTGTCCATGAATAATGTACCCATGTGTCGTTTATCTCGATTGAGTCGATCTCGGGATGATCAGGATCATGTACTCTTATCGCTTCAAATCCAGTGTTATATCCTACCAGTTCCGAATATGAGGGATCCATGATATAGTCAATATCGAAGTCAGCGAGCAGTGTCCACTCACCTGCTATTCCTTCAGTTTTTGGGGCACCATAAATACGGTAGCCTTCAAAGTCTTTTTGTGCACTGACGGGATCAACAGCCGCTTCCGATAACTTGTTCCAATAGAGGGTTATTTCCTGGTCTCCCGGTACTACAACCAGTTGTGGTGGAGGTGGAGCTTCCGGGAGGATATAGCGGGTTATTTTACCATCTCCGTCCTTGTCTTCACCCGCGTCAAGGATACCATTCCCGTTATTATCTTCGCCGTTGTACGCTATTTGTGCCCATTCAGCATTGCGGTAAAGATTGTCACGTCTCTCTTCAGAATCGGGACCGGAACCTTCCCATTGTCCACAGACAATCGCCATTGAGACATTAAACCGCTGCCCGGGTGCCAGTGGAGGAAAAGGCCCGCAGGTTAATAGAATCATCCAGGACTGTTCCATTCCGCTGTCATCGCCGGGAATATTGGCATAATTGCCATGGGTAAGCATCCGGTCATAACGGGCTTCCTCATCCGGTGGCATTGGCCAGTCACCACTGAAATTTGAACCTCTCCATGTCCACTGGTTATAATAAACATCTATCTCTTCACCAAGTGGTTCAGTACCAAGAATTTTTACTCCCAGGTAACTTTGTGCCCACCCGGCGTCACCATCGAGATCATACTGCATTCCAAGGTTACGTTCCTGGTCAAAATTATTCAGGTTATCGTACCAGTTCCACCTGCCACCGGGAGCGTTGTTGTTGTAATCAGTGGTGTAGTTCATGTTGCCCACAGACGAATCAACCCAGATACCGAATACTGCATCTTCGATTACTTGTCCGTGCCAGATTGTATCTCCGGCAGAATAGTGGATTTCGAGGATATCACTTCCGAAGGGATATTCCACTGTGGTATCGGTCAGGGCAATTGTCCCACTTTCAGGGATATTGGTGACTGTATAATTGAGGATTGAAAACGCGTCCGCAAACGAATGGAACCATGCATAAGCTTCCTGGTACACATGAACCCTAAGTGAATCATGGTTAGGAATGGCAATTCCGGTTCCGGGGACAATGCTGTTGGTGTCGGTATAGGCGCAAATCAGGTCTTGGTGACTGATGGCGTCGGGATCGAAAAACATTGCGTACTGTGCGTACGGATTACTCTCCGGATCACCCGAAGCATCGTAAATTGTACTTCTTGTAATAATTGAATCCCAGTTGGTTGTTCCGAACTGAATAATTCCATCTTCAATGGGTGCGTTCAGAGCTCCACCAAAGACAATAACACTGTCTGAATCCAGCCTGGAAAAATCAAACCGGCGGTCAATTTTGTTTACGTGGTGAAAGACCTTGTTAAAATGAACCTGGTCGGTTGCTGAGGAGGTAAACTCCCAGCCGCCGTCATTATAATCAAACACACCATCATAAATGCCAGTTGAAACATACTTGCGACCCTGTTTCATTCCACCGATCCAGATTCCGGCGTATGAAAAATGTTCAACCTGTTCCTGTTGCAGACTGGTACGGAGTTTATACCAGCAGGAGGGTTGGTCAGGGTTGTTATACCCCTGTCCCAGGATACCGAAGTTGGTTATTGTTAAACCTAAATTTCCAACATTATGGAAATGCCAGTAATCGTCGCTGGCTGTATTGCGAGGCAGGTATCTGCCACTTGCACCTAATGCCGGATTGGCGATTAGCAGACCGCCGGCATATATAAAAAAGAGGTAGATGGCAATAACCAGGCTAAGCCTGGTGCAGAGTCGTTTTTTCATCTTCTGGCAGTTAACTGTTTTTGAACAAATCCTCTTCGGTTCTTCTTGCGTGAATAACAGGAGACACGAATTTCTGTTGTTATCATTAGAATAATGTTAAGAGCCAAGTCACCCGGAGAAAGTCTTTTGACACATCCTGAACAACAGTGGAATAATAATTTGAACCGTATATGAGGCCAGATAAAAGTAACAAAAGAACAGACTAAAATAGTTAAAGACTTCGGAAACATGAAAGGCTTTTCTGTTCGTGGAAAAAATATATGAAATTTTCAGCCTGATCTGTTCCGGGGCTGAAAGATAAACAACTTATATCCTACATGTATATACCCAGATAAAATTTAACCTAAAGATTCATAGTTCCCGGGAAAGTCTTATCATATTGAGACTCCTGAAGAAGGTATAATCATTTAATTTATAGAGTTTATGTCAGGAAAGTAAGGAGAGCCAATCTTGATGTAGTTTTACCCTGACAAGAGTCAAAAGCCATGAACTCCAAAAATTTTCGAGATGTTGTTGTAATTATTGGTTAGATGAACCTAGTTTAAGGGTATCTGTCTATCATTGCGAAGTGCGATGACAGGACACAAATTGTGAGGGGAACACAATTCCAATTTTGGTAGGACGACATCAGATGTCTTGAAATTGTCTGTTGACATGGAACAGCAAGAACATTATAAGTAACAATGTAGAATGCTTAGCCATAATTCCTCTATTATTCCTTATATATTGCATTAAGTTTTTATGGGTGCATGACGGACGATTCATTGAGCTGGAGAAAAAATGAAGATCTTTTCCTTGACGAGCCTGATATTTCTCTTCGTTACAAACTTACCTCTTTTTGCTGTTCAAACAATTCGTACTCAAATCCTTGACCAGGATGCCAGCTTTGAAAGAATAGTTGGTGTCAACGGTGATGCTTCTGTTGTTTTCAACTGGAGCGAGGACGCAATAGAAGAACGGTTATACATGTTGGAAATGTCGGAAAGCGAACCGGGTACTGAAAATATTGACTGGACGTTTCAGATCCTGCTGCCGACCTGGAGGGGAGAGAAATACCAGGTCACCGGATACGAATCAACCAGAGGCAATGAAATTTCTTCGCAGGAACTAACAGATATCCTTGATTCAAAACTGCGGATATGGAATAACAAAGTATCAGGTGAACTCGATAATAATGGAATTTATACTTCCCCTGTCTATGAAAATCAAAGAATAGTATTCAGGGAAATGGCCGGGTCGATAGTAGAAATTTTCCCTTTCGAAAAGGAGGAGAATCGCTGGTATACGCTTTCCAGTATAAGCTTTAGTGCGGAAAAAGAAGATGTACCCGTAGAAGAACGGCCTGAAAGTCTTTCCCCGTCATTCATCGAGGCTTACCGTCAATTTTTCACCCAGGACGAACTTGATGAAATCGGAACAGCTTCAAGTTCAGGTGGTTACCTGGTGATCACGCATAATATATATGTAGAAAACCTGGAGCCATGGATTGAATGGAAACGGCAGAGTGGATATCCGGTTGATGTAATCGAAGTAATGAACAACCCGTCCTTCGAATTTGTCGCAGGAGAAATAGAAGATTATTACTGGGAGGCGGATGTAAAGCCTGAGTTTTTACTCCTGGTTGGAGATCCCACCGCCGGACAAAATTACCATATGCCAGGTGACTATATAGAAAGTGAACATTCAGGTTGGGTAGTAACAGATCATTCCTATACCCTCCTGGAGGGAGAAGATATCTGGCCTGAATTATGGGTTGGACGTTTTTCGATCACGACAAATACTGATGCCCTGAAAATAGGCAGCAAGACCATCGCCTATGAATCCGGAACCAGCCTTGTTGATGAGGCTGGCTGGGTTAATAAGGGGCTCATGATCTGCGACGCCACCTATAGTTCAACCGGATTAACCTCTTCGTGGGTTCGTCGTGAAATGCTGACGTATGGTTTCAGCGAGGTAGACAGTATTTTTGCGCCCCCGACATTTTTTGCTGAACCAATAACTAATGCCATAAACGAAGGCGTTGGATGGGTAAATTACCGGGGTTTTGGCAGCCCCCAGAGCTGGCAATTCCCCCTGTTTACATCCCTTGACGCACTGAACCTTTCAAACGGTGACTTTACACCGATTATCACAAGCATAGTTTGCGGTGGTGGTCAGTTTGACGATGAAGATGATCCCTGCCTTGGAGAAGCTTTTTTGAGGGCCGGGACAGTGAATGCCCCGACCGGAGCAGTTGCATTTATAGGACCAAGTGAGCTTGACACTCATACCCGCTGGAATAATTGCCTTGATATGGGGCTTTATCACGGTATTCTGCATGAAAACATTACCATGTTCGCAGCGGCTGTTTTCCGGGGCAAAATGGCTGTTTGGAATGGTTTCCCCAATAACAGGGATGAAGGCTTTGAGGACGAATCTGCCTGGTTCTATTTTTTCACATATAATATACAGGGTGATCCGGGCTTAAAAATCCGGACAGATATTCCTGTTCAGTTATCCCTGGATGTTCGGGATACCCTCGCCTTTGAGAGTAACGATCTCCCTGTGATAGTTACCGATGGAACCGGATCTCCTGTTGAAGGAATTACGGTCAGCCTGGTAACAGGAACCTATGAAGATGGCTGGGGTCCATACAGCATGGTTACCGGTGCTGATGGGATGGCTCGTTTTAACCTGACTAATGACCTTCCCCCGGAAGGTGAAATGACGGTTACAGCACTCGGATTTAATACAATTGCGGCAATAGAGACCATAAATGTGGTTAGCGGCGATCTTTCGCTGGCTCTTGATGATCTGATTTTAGATACAACGCCTGTTCCGGGGGCTACCGTTGAACTGACGCCTGTTTTAAGGAATGCCGGTGAAGCGGATGCCTGGATTTTTAACGGTACGCTTGAAGCAGTTGAGGGTGGAGTAAACGTTGTCCAGGAACAGCTAGCCTATGACGACACAATTGAAGTGGGAGACACATACCAGGATCAGAGTTTTGAAATCGAAATTCCTGTTGACGCGGAAGATGGCTTTGATCCCGGACTGATTCTGACACTCGAAGTTGAGGAAAATGAAACAACAGTACGCCTTCCCCTCCAGGTAACAGCATCCAGGCTTGTTTGCCTCGGTCCAGTTGATAATCCTGAAGATCCCGGTGATATGGTCAATGAAAACTGGATATTCGAGAACATCGGATCTTACCAATCCGATCAGGCGGTAATTACGATCACTTCTGAACACCCTGACCTGACAATAGTAGACGATGTTGTTGATCTGTTCCAGGTAGATAGCGGCGAAAGCTCGGAAACTGCTGAACAGCTGGTGGTAGAAGTCAGCGAGCTGGCATATCCCGGGCTACCTCTCCCCGTCAACTGGACGGCAGCCATGGAGAACGGTCGGATTGAAAGCGGGACAGTTAATATCATTCCGGGTGTACCGGAAGTCGACGATCCGTATGGTCCGGATAATTATGGATACATGGCGTTTGATGACGAAGATTTAGATTACTGGAATGCTCCCAGCTGGGAGTGGATGGAAATAGATCCAGTGTACGGTGGAAATGGCACCAGTCTCGATTTATCCGATTACGGCGACGAGATGGACGAATCGGAAGCGGTAAACCTGCCCTTCGATTTTACCTTCTACGGTGAAACATTTGACGTTGTGACCATCTGTTCCAACGGCTGGTTGAAAATGGGGGACACTGGCGAAATAAACTTCCGAAACTGGAATCTGCCCGATGGACCTGGCCCCATGAACCTCATCGCCCCATTCTGGGACGATCTGTACCGAAGTGAAGGAACTGTTTCCTGGTACTATGATGAACTCCGGGACAGGTTTATTGTTGAGTGGTCACGGATGCGTCTTTTGCACGATGCAAACCCGAACCATAGAAATACCTTCCAGGCCATTCTTTACAATCCTGAAACCAGGTTAACACCAACGGGTGACGGCGAGATTGAGTTTGTCTACCTTGAGATCAATGATGATGACAGCCAGCAGAATTATTCCACAATAGGAATACGTAACCATAATGGACTTGACGGTCTTGAACTTCGATACGCTTCACATAGTCCTGATCCGGTTGCTGAACTGGATGACGGTCGTGTTTACAGGATAACAACCGCCCGCCGTCCTGAAGGTGCGGCAGTTCGGATCACAAATTTTCTTTTTGCTGACAATGGAATCTATGGTAGTGTTGGAAATGGTGACGGCAACCTGAACAACGGCGAAACAATCGCCTTCCCGGTAACGATCAGGAATTATGGACAGGAAGTTGCTGACGGGGTAACCGTGACAATTGAAAGCGATGATCCATACGTCACAATTGAAGAAGCTACGGTAGAAATCGGCACTATTCCTGTTCAGGAAACAGTTACGCTCCAGGCTGGATTGCTGGCTACAATCGCTTATGAAGCGCCTAATGGTCATTTTGCCTCACTCCGTTTTGTTTTTGAAATTGAGGGTGGTGAGCAGTGGATAGAATCAAGAAGCCTCGATGTTTTCGCCCCTCGCCTCGTGGCTACGAGTGTAGAGATGTTTGATGATGAGCCTGAAGGCAACAATAACGGATTCATCGAACCCGGTGAACTGGTTGAGCTTGAAATAATAGTTGGCAACTATGGCCGCCAGGGTGTAATGTTGACAATGGCAACCCTCAACAGCGACGATGAGTATGTTGAGTTACTTACAAATACTGCGCTTGTGGATACTCTGGCACCCGGAATTCACCGGGACCTGGAAAGACGGTTGACTTTCCGTCTCGCTGAGGACTGCCCTGAGTATCGCAACCTGGTAATGCCGTTAAGCTTCCATAATCCGAATGGTGACCTGGAGGCTGACACCCTCAGGATTCGTACCGGATACTTCCCCTTCTATGAAACATTTGATACTGGCCAGATTAATGACTGGATGATGGTACTTGGGCAGTGGCATTCGAGCGCTGTGGATTATTATTCACCCTCGCACTCCCTGCGATGGGGAGATGTTACAGGTAACTATTATGAACCGAACAGTTTCGACCGTGCCATGACCGACTACTTTACGCTGGACGGGCCCGCATACATAGATTACCGCTGTAAATATGACCTTGGTTTTGGAGACAGGGTGCTTCTTGAAGTGATTGCCCAGGGACAACATGTCTTATGCGACCGTATATTTGAAGGAACCCAACTGGACTGGCAGTTTGAATCCCTGTTTATAGACGCTGGAAATCAACCGACCAACGTTGT
Source organism: bacterium (assembly GCA_028278125.1). Next base: position 11,183 of record JANQEY010000124.1, read on the forward strand.
GCTGTCTCTGTATGGTCAGTCAAACGCGGAGATTGAAGGTACCGGGTTCTATATCGACGACATAGCCATCTACTATGGCGAAGTTGATGTAGAAGAAAATGAAACCGGGTTCCTTCCGGAGTCATACGCGCTCGACGGGCCACACCCCAACCCCTTCAATTCAACTGCCAGGATAAAAATATCGCTTCCGGAAAAAACAGATGTAGATATCCGGA
>JANQEY010000143.1 GCA_028278125.1 bacterium
AGCTAATTGAAAAATTCTTGTCTGTGGAGTTGAACTATATCCAGACCAATGGAACTGTCGAGCTGCGCGAGCGCATCGCCGAGATATATCCTGGAGCAACACCAGACGATATTACAGTGACAACCGGTGCAGCACAGGCAAATTTCACTTCCATTTTGACAGCCTTAGACCAGGGCGACGAAATTTTGGTCATGCTCCCAAACTATATGCAGATTTGGGGATTGGCCAAGAACTTAGGGTTGAAGGTGAAATCCTTCTCACTAAAAGAAGAACTAGGATGGGGATTTGATATCGAAGAATTTCAGGCTATAGTAACCAAAGATACCAAGCTGATTGCGGTGTGCAACCCAAATAATCCTACCGGGCATATCATGACAGCAGAAGAACGAAAAGCGGTGATTGATGCGGCATCTAGGGTGGGCGCCTGGATACTCTCGGATGAGGTATACGCTGGTGCGGAACACAATACGGATGAAATCACTCCTTCTTTGTGGGGGCAGTATGAACAAGTGTTGGCCATCGGCAGCATGTCTAAGGCTTATGCACTACCTGGCTTACGGTTGGGGTGGGTGGTATCCAATCCTGAGATGGCTGAAGCGGTTTGGGCTCGCCAGGATTACATCACTATTTGTTCCACTACATTAGCTAACAAACTGGCTGCACACGCCCTCTCACCAGACGTGAGACCACGGATTATCAAGCGGACCCGCGATTATGCGCGCAGGGGCTTTTCTAATTTGCAGTGCTGGGTGGATGAGCACAATGATATCTTGAGCGTTATTCCGCCAGACGCAGCAGCTATCGGCTTTGTCCATTACAACCGTGAGATCAATTCCAGTGAGCTGGTGAAACGCCTGATTGATGAGCAGGAGACCTACGTAGTGCCCGGTGACCATTTTGGCATGGATCACTACTTACGCATCAGTTACGGTCTTTCAGATGAATATGTCAAAGAAGGCTTACGCCGGATATTTGATACGATTGTGTCAGCATGATTTGAAACACATCATTTGGATAGCTATTTCCGAGACAAACTGAATCTCGAAATATAAGGTATTGTGCTAGCCCTTATCTAAATATTTATAAACAGGGGGTGCTAAACCACGTATTCTCATATTGCATAGAACCAAAAAACTACCCAAGGTTACGAGAAAAATGCCATTACGGCACAAATTACTTCTGAAAAGGCATTATATTGTGAAAATACTTGACTTTTCGGAAAGATATATGCTATTTTATTGATGAAAGGAACGTAGGTAATGTCTCGGATCAGTGAAGTTGATCTTGTCCTATTGGATTTTTTCAGAGGGGATACCTGAAAGAATTGCTTGAATTTAATAAGATGTATTAATTGCAGTGCAATGACTTTTAAGCAATCAAACTAAAATCCAAAAAGGAGAAAAAACAAATGTCACAGGAAATAGCAAAAAAAATGGCAGCAATCAAGCCACAAGGCGATGAACGCTGGGAGGACATTTTAGTCAGTGTACCGGTTTCCATTGAAGTGGGTGACTATTCCGGCTGTAAAAAATGGATAGAAGGCTTGCGCGAAAGCGGGGTCAAGGACCTTGCGGCTTATTTCAAGAAACATCCCGAAGCCGTCAGGGAAGGTATCACCTACATGTCCGAAGAATTTCTTCTGTACAATTATGAGTTCTTGAATATGTATGATTCCAACTCTATGGAAGAGTTCATCGGGATCACCCAAGGAGTTGATCCAAGAACGGATAGAAGCATCTATACAGAAGATTTTGTCGGGAGTTTTGAGCAGATGTTCCTTGCTTTTGCTCGAGGAGAAACCCGTATAGCCTGTTTCACTGACGAAGGCACTGTCGATAAAGATAAGGAGTTTCGTCCTTTTCGTGCAGAGGTGTGCTGGCAGATTGTGCGTGGTTATGAGGATACTTGGGAACGGGTGGTCGTTTCTGTTATCCCTGTAGACAGGCTGAATGAGGCAAAGCGCACTGACGCTGTTTCGAGCACCTAATTGTAGATTTCAATAGAGATTGAGCTAAATCGTTCGGTCTGGAAATACCAAATTTACAATTTCACATTATGTACACCCCAGATACGGTGATTCTGACCAATCTCAGGTTGTTTCTTCCGTGTCTGGGGTAATTTTTTTTCCAACTTGTAAAGGAGAGAATCATGAAAACAAGACAAGCAAAATATATATTGACCGCACTCATCTTGCTTGCGGTCGTTATTGTGATCTCTGCCTGTGGGAGTGGGCAGGAAAGTCAAGAAGAATTAGTTGTTTTGCGGGTAGGGGGGATGAGCGATGTAGATGGCTGGAATCCCTGGTTTAATACCTCGCCCTATATACTTGGGTCATTGGTTCTAGAAGGCTTTACGGACCACGGACCTTCTTCTGCAGGATTCCCGGCAGTTCCCAGGCTGGCTGATTCTTGGGAAGTTTCTGAAGATGGTCTTACCTGGACAATCCATCTTCATGAGGGAATTACATTCTCTGATGGCACAACTGTAGATGCCAATGTCGTCAAAGAGTATCTGGATTGGCTAAGTACCGAAGAGATGTTATTCGGCTTCATCAACACGGCCTCAAATATTGCAGCAGTGGAAGTAATCGATGACCTCACTCTTCAATACACTAATTTTGAACCTATGATCAGTTCTGCGGAAAATGATTTTCCGATCATGTATATTCTTCCGCCTTCTATATGGACAGGACTTGGCGAAGAATTGTTCACTTTCGAAAATGCTGAGATGATAGGCACAGGACCTTATGTTATTTCAGAGTATGAACCTGGAAGCCACGTTATCTTTGATGCAAGAGAAGATTACTATGGTGGGAAACCAATTATCGACCGGATTATTTACAAGATATATACTAACAATGATGCTCTTGTAAATGCGCTTATATCTGGTGAAATTGACTTGACCATGCCAGACTTGCCGCCGGAGGCACTTGACTCATTAAGTGGACACGAAAATGTTACCGTCGTAGAAAAATTCCCCTTAGGTACGTATGATCTGGCATTCAATACACCTGACAGCGGCACAGGCCATCCAGCTCTGAAGGATCCCATCGTACGAAAGGCAATTGATCAGGCAATTGACAAGCAACAGATAGTTGATGTTGTATTTTTAGGTCACGCAACAGCAGGACCGACAAACTGGGCTGTAGGTCCATACTATGAAGATAAACTGAACCCGGATCTGACAATAACACCATACCAACCCGCTGCTGCAATGCAGACCCTGGAGGATGCCGGCTATCTGGATACTGATGGGGATGGCGTTAGAGAAACACCTGAAGGAGAGCCTCTTGAATTCCGTCTCCTATATGCAACCGATTTCGCGCCGTCCCAGACGATGACGGAAAGAATCACGGATTGGCTTTCTGATATAGGGATCAAGGTAAATGCAGAAGCGGTGGACTACGGTACCTGGTTCTATACAGTTATTGAAGAGCGGGATTATGATATGGCTATAAATCGAAGACTTTCTGACTACGATCCCGGGGCCATGATTTACACTCTAAGCATCTGGACTGCAGATGAAAACGGACTTTACGCAACCGGCAGCGTTAGCCAGGAGATCGACGAACTGATCTTCGCCTATATGTTCTCTGCAGATGATGATCGCTGGGAATTCATCTATGAAGCACAACGGCTTTTGAATGAAGAGCGTCTGTTCATTACACTCGCAGGGTCCCATCAGATCCAAGCCTACAGAAACGATCGGTTTATCTTCCCGGAAGATGTAACACATGTAGATATTGGACTTCTCGCTCCTGAAGGGGTTCTTAATGTAGAAGTTGTGAAATAGCTCATCGTAACGGGGGGGAGAAGTTTTGCTCTCCCTCCCAAAATCCTATTTGAACGGCGAGTAGGATTTTTTTTATAAAGTCACCTCGTAAATCAAGCTGATAGGCGAAGTGGATAAGATGTTCAAGTATGGCTTCGCCAAGGGTGGAATCAGGCAAACCTTTCCTTCTTAAAAAAGAAATCTATGTATCGAAAATACCTTAACGGAATAGTTTGATTCTGAAAAGGTATTATATTATAATAATTATTGAATTTAAGGAAGTTATATAGTATTCTAGATACAGAAAGGGAAGTAAGATGCTGCAAAATATAGATAACACGGAACGAGCCATTTTGGATTGTTTGCATGAGAATGCCAGAATGCACAGTTCTGAAA
>JANQEY010000068.1 GCA_028278125.1 bacterium
TGTTCTCAGATTTTTGAAATTTTATAATAAATTGGGTAGCAGCTTTTTTATTTACCTTTAGATAATCGGTAATATTGTTTGCAACTGATTTTTGGACAAATTTAATATCATCTTCAATTAAATTCTCGAGAATTTTGAATACGGGTTGGGGATTTTCAATAAATGTATCGAGTTTGGTTGACCATGGTAATTTTGGTCTGGAACCTTCAGATGCCAATCTACGCAGATGAAAATTTTCAGACTTGGACCATTTCTGCATTATTTTAATGGTCTTTTGGGGATATTCTCTGATATACGGACGAATAGCATATTCTCCAGTGTTTCTTTTTGTTATTTCATCAATTGCGTGAATTGAAACATCAAAATCATCTAAACCGTATTTTTCGACGAATTTTCCTATGGGCATCACCCAGTAAAAATCAGTAAACATTCCTGTTTCATTCGGATTTTCTTCTCCTAATATTCCCACTAATATTTTAACTGCTTTAGGATATGATTGTGGCAGACATTCACTTAGAACATCTGCGTGTAGCTCAATTCTTTTGGTGTAACTCAAGTTATTGCATTCTCGTTTAATAGAACTGATATATTTATCACTATTAAAATCCTTGTCGATAGTCCTGATTTTATCTGCAAGAAGTTTTGCGAGATTTTCACCAAACCATTTTGTTATGCTTTTATCTTTTGTCATTTTGATTCAGGCTTTCTCTATGTTTAAGATCATCCTCAATTAAGAGGTGTGTTAATTTCATTTTAATACAATGGCGTAATTTTTAACAGGAATCTCATCACTCATATTGAAGTGATTTACTTTATTATCTTAATGTTTAAACTCCGTTGGGTATAATTTCTTAAATGTGAGAACTAACAGAGATGTGCATTAAAAGTATATCGCATTTTCATTTCCGGGTTTTTCTTTCTAGTTAATCCTTACCGTACTTCCGTTTTTGCATGATAACCTGGTTTACCCCACTTATGGGTATCTTCTAATTATCCAGCATCTTCAGTCTTCGAAGCGGTCTTTAAAAATTAACTGGCAAAAAATATTATTTTAGTTCTAAATTTCTTTTGATAATCAAGATATCTCAAGTAAAACAATTTGATTCCCGATAAACATCTCATTAGATCACACCTGGAAGATGTCAGAGTATTTAACAAGCAATATAATCATATAAATCTAACTCATCTTTACTTGAATAACTGTCCAGGTGCTTGTCCGACAGAATTTTCATGGACTTAGGGATTTTTAAGTATACAATTTATCATTGGATTGTATTTTCGCTACCTGTTCAATGATATGTCGAAAGTTCAGTCAGTCTCTAACATACTAGCTGAAAACTATCGGGATTTCCTTCCATTCACACAATAATTGGTTCTTGAGATTCTGTTATTGCGACATAAGTTGGCGATTCTTAAACGTAATGTGAAGAAGCCACGTCTGAAAAGATCAGATCGTGTATTATTTGTTGTGGTTTCCAAAATAATCTAGCAATGCCCAAATTCTTAAATCATACACAAATGTTAAGAAAATCTGATTGATGACCTCTATCGGCGCTTTGTTTCCAAGTGAACTTTGCGGTCTATGGTTGACGTAATATTTTATCCATAGCTTTTCCCTTAGCTAATTCGTCAACAAGTTTATCTAGATACCTTACATTTCGTGTCAATGGAGTTTCGATTTCTTCTACACGATATCCGCAGATTATACCTTTAATTAGTTTGGCATTTGGATTTAGTTTAGCTTCCTGAAAAAATGCTTTAAAAGTTACCTTTTTATCAATTAGATCATGTAGTTTCATTTCATCGAAGCCAGTTAACCATTCTATTACTTGATGTAATTCTTTTTTTGTTCTGCCTTTCTTTTCTACTTTTGTCAAGTAATGCGGGTACACTGACGCAAATGTCATGTTTGCCATTCTCTCATCGTGTTCGGGTGTTGTTTTCATTTTTATTCTTACTCCTTTGAATTTAGTCTTCCAAATCCCTGTTTACTTAGATAGCTGCCACGCATAACTCACACCTAGACTCATAGCTTTTTCACCTATTCCTGCAAACTCAAAATATGTACCTGCATTTCCGAATTGTATGGCGACACCAACCGAAATTTGGTATTGATGAATATCCGATCCCGTAACATCTTTGCCATCTATAGTCCAGTTAACTGGGCCACCAAAAAGACGCGCTGCGGTGTAAGGAAAAAGTTTATTCTTTATGTTCCAGCTGGCACGACTACCTAAGCGAAGATCAGATGAAACATAGCTTGTTTTGGAACTATTGTTTGGATTTTCAATCTCTGTTGCTGAGCCACTGTAAAAAAGTGAAAAATCTATATTTGGTGTATAGCCTTCACCGAAGATTGCTTGATACTCAAAACCAACTGATACAACTCCTCCAGGTTGCATATTCTGAACAACATCATTGGAGTTTGTTATATCTCCTCCCAGAATCAATCCTAGTCCACCACGCAAAGACCACCTGTTGTTGACATGCCAAGAACCAGAGATGGATGCGGTATTCATTTTAAGGTTTACTTCCTCAGTTCCATCAAATCGGAGCGTCGAATTGAGGGAACCAATTCCAAAGCCAAACAGCAACATACCTCTCTGAACTTCAGTTTCATAAGAGGTGCTTCCATTACATTGTGGGGGCGGACCGCCCAGCGTGGGGACACCTCAACCGTAAGCTTCTGGTATTGCGATTAAGAAAATCCCGATCATTACCGAAATCAACAACAATTTCTTGTCAACAGTCATTTAAGAACCTCCACATAAACATGTGCTTCGCTTGTGCGGCGTCCAGAACGCGGACACATGTCGATAAAATTCTACGCTACACCAGCACGGTTTTTATAGCTGGCGCTCCATTGCTTACGAGATTGACCGAACATCCGCTTAAATTCACGGCTTAATTGCGAAGAACTCATATAGCCCACTTCCATAGCCGCTTCGTTCACATTCATTCCGTCGGCAATCTTCATGGCCACATTGTTCAGCCTCATTGACTTCACAAACTGGATAGGTGACATTGTTGTAACTTGTTTAAATTTGCGATGAAAAACAGCCCGACTCATATTTACTCGTTGAGTCAGTTCTTCTCTTTGCGAATTTTCTGGAGACTCTTTCCAATGGAGTGAATGTCAATGTCTTTGTCCATAGGCAAAATTGAGATATTGGTTGCCTTTGGATTCACATTACTATGTCTGTTTCTCGCCATTTTTATATTATCTTCCGATATCAATCATTCCATCCAAGTCAGATTGGATCAATCATCACCATCTTGATTTGAGTCATTTCTTCTACGGCGAATCGTAATCCTTCTCTGCCGATTCCACTCTTCTTATTTCCACCGTATGGCATGTGATCAACGCGGAAGGTGGAAACATCGTTGATCATCACACCACCAACGTTGATACCACGAATAGCCTTAACAGCTCGATTAATATTACTAGTGAAGACACCGACCTGCAATCCAAACTCACTGTTATCGGCCCTGAGTATCGCCTCCTCAAAGCTATCAACAGTTTCCAGGGTTACAACCGGTCCGAACACCTCGTCGCATGATACCTTCATGTCCGATCGGACATCAGCCAATACCGTTGGAGGATACACTCTTTCATTTATCCTTTTCCCACCGGTGAGAATTTTCGCTCCGCTTTCTACCGCACTGTCTACCCAATGGCTGACTCGATCAACTTCCGGAATTGAGATCATTGGCCCGACATCGCTGTCCTTCACAAGGGGATGGTCCACCTTCAACGATTTCGTTTGTTCAACAAATTTGCTGATAAATTCATCTGCTATGTCCTCGGTTATGTATATTCTTTGAACTGAGATACACACCTGGCCGGAATTTGCGAAAGAACCCATTACGCATCGTTCAACGGCATAATCAATATCCGCATCTTTGTCGACAATAACCGCTGAATTATTGCCCAGCTCTAATGTGACTCGTTTCAAGCCAGAGTTTTCCTTGATCCATGTTCCTACTTCCACACTACCGGTAAATGTAAGTTTTTGTGGTCGTGGATCTTTAACAAGTTGTTTCCCAATCTTGCTTCCGCTACCATGTACCATGTTGAATGCACCCGGTGGCAGATCAAGATCAGCAATGATTTCAGAAAGAATAGCGGAAGTAATGGGTGTTGTCCCGGCAGGTTTGAGTATAACAGGACATCCTGCAGCGATTGCAGGCGCTACCTTATGAGCCACAAGATTTAACGGGAAGTTGAATGGAGTGATTGCTGCAACTACACCTACCGGTTCTCTTATCCAGAAACCCAGACGATTGCCACCCGCTGCAGATGCATCCATGGGAACTGTTTCCCCGTGAATAGTTCTTGCCACTCCTGCAGCGAAATTGAATGTTTCCTGCGCTCGAGTTGCTTCACCTATAGCATATTTCCAACTCTTGCCCGCTTCGATTGCGATAACTTCTGCCACTTGTTCAACTCGATCAGCCAACCTGACAGCAATATTCTCAAGTATTTCTGCCCGAATATATGCTGGAAGTGCAGCCATCGCCGGGGCAGCTTTTTCAGCAGCGCAGATCGCCCCATCAACATGGGATTCATCAGCAACAGGGATTCTCGCAAAGACCTCGCCTGAATACTTGTCCTCTATGTTAGCCCAGCTCCCTGTGGTTATAAACTCATTATTGATGAATAACTTATAGTCCTTGACCATCTTGAATTCCTCTTAATGTATTTTGCAGTTAATTCTTATATCACCAGTATTCTCAGTTGCAAACCTCTTCCATGGACGAGCTCATCTAGTCCAACCTCTGGCAGAAGTGTTATGTGATATTAATCTACCATCGGGATCAGATGAGATTCCAATGTTGTACCGATTTAGAGAAATTATGTGAATAATGTACAGCTAATACATTTAGCCTCCTAAACGAAGAAAGCCAGACACATTGCCTGGCTTCTTGCTCCTCGGGAGGGACCAGCCGTAAGGCTGGTAAACTTGAACCAACCTAGTGGTCTTGTCCGCCTCACGGCGGATAACAGCTATATTTTCATAAGTAAAGATCTTAGGAATTTTCTACCTCCACCAGATTTAAGCTGTTTTTCCCGCTTCCTTGCAATATCACTGGTTTCGCATTCTTCCAAATGGATTCTTATCCAGTCTTTTGCACGTTTTGTATATGATGATTTCCCTGGACGGTGTTCTTTCAGTCTCCTATCAGGATCATCAGTCATACCAATATAAATTGTATCAAGTTCTTTGCTATACAGTGCATAGACATAGTACATAATCCCTCCTAAAACGAGCAAAGCCCCAGTTATCACTGAGGCTTTTTGCTCCTCGGGAGGGACTTGAACCCCCAATCCACCAGTACTGGTGGATTATCAACCACCCGCAATAATACTCCTTAGAAATCTTTTACCAGTGGTTTTTTTCAACTGTCTTTCTCTGATCATAGCCTCAGATCGAGTATTATATTCCTCGGTATGAAACAGCCGCCAATCCTTGGCTCTTTTCGTATAAAAAGAAAAGCCTTCACGGTGTTCCTGAAGGCGTTTATTCAAATCTTGTGTTTGGCCTACATAGATTTGATCAATTTCTCTACTATATAAGGCATAAACAACATACATGCTCCTCGGGAGGGACTTGAACCCCCAACCTAGTGGTTAACAGCCACCCGCTCTGCCAATTGAGCTACCGAGGAATAATTCTAATTCTTTTCAATTAACGAGCCTCAAAATTAAGGCGAGCTCCTCAACTTTGCAATAGCCAAAACAGATGATTTCTCTCGTCTTGAGCACACAATGTTAATATTCAAAACCAGGTTTTCTAGTCGGTAAAAAATTATTGTTCCAGCTCTTCTTTTGTGAACGTCTCTTCCGGGAATGACATCCCGAACTTTATCTTCTCTACTTCGAACCGTGTCCATTTATTTTCAACCAGTCGTGAACGGATTTCCGAAATTACGGGAAATGTACGATCCCCGAACGATTCCATTTTGATCGTACGAATCTCTTTAATCGGAACATCACCAACACCGCTGTTGATTGTTAGCAGAGGTACAGATGTAGCCTTGTCAATAATTATCTCACGGTATGGATAGCTTACGGTCATATCTTTGGCTACCATCTTGATAGTCACAGTCGAATCGGTCTCCCCGGTTATTTCGGCGTTATACTTGTCCCGCCAGGTCGAGCTTTCGGTCATGTCCTCAAATGTCATATCCCCACCCTGGACACCTTCACGCAACATATGACCCTGGATCTGCATTGTCCTGTCCACGCGTGGGAAATATATCCAGAGGACATCATGACGTTTCAAATACCTGGTTCCCTTATCCCGTTGGGGTTCCTGGTATTCTATCAGGGCAAAACGATCCTCTTCAACTTTGCTTGTCAGTCTAAAAATTCGTTCTTTACCATTTGGAAGATGAACAGTCATTTTAGAAACAGACTCAGCGGTTTTATAGACCATATTCTGATCTACACGCCCAAGCCACTCTTCTGCAGTCTGCGCTGAACAGAATCCGGTGACAATAAGGCAACATATAATTAACAGTATCGAGAATTTCATTTTAATATTCCATTCTGCCTGGTATTCTATTCAGCCCTGATAGCGACAGCAGGCTGCAGACGGACTGCCACCCTTGCCGGGTACCATGCAGCGAGTACAGAAACAATCAACCCGAAAATTCCTGCCTGAACAGCAGTGAATATATTTGGTGTCGTGTAAATTATCGGTTTCATGGGAAACTCGATGGAGTCGAATGCAGCGGAAAAATCTATCCCATGATGGCCAAAATACAACGAGACGGCCATACCAAGAATCAATCCACCGATAGTACTGACAACCCCTATAGACAGTGATTCAACCATAATCAGTCTCAGGATGGTTCCCTGACCGAAACCAAGGGCACGGAGGGTGCCCAACTCCCTTGTACGTTCCATCACTGACATAAGGACAGTATTTATAACTGTTGCCAGAGCTACAATTCCAAGCAGGATCATCATTATCATCGTAGCGAAATTCGCCGGTTGGACAACCTCGTAAAAGTGCCCCTGCTTTTGCCATGGAACCACCGATAAATCATCTCTACCATAATCACTGATCAGTTTCTGTAAAGTGTCTGCCACGGCGATAGACATTTCCATGCCATCATCTACACGACAGACAATCTCCAGTGCAGAATTCTCCATTGCCAGTTGCTGTTGTGCAGAGTAGAGGGGAACGTAGAAAGTTTTACGATCGACTGTATTAATCCCCGATCGAGTCAATCCCGCAACTGTGTATACACCCGGTCCGAATCCTCCATAAATATCACTGGCAACCATAAACAGTTCATCACCCACACCCAGTTGGAGGTCTTTTGCCAGTTTATCACCCAGCAGGATCCCATCTGAACTGTCATTAGGTAAAGAACCTTCAACTATCCATTCACCCAGGTTCATCAGTTCCTTTTCCGCAGATGGCACCATCGCTATTCCCATCGCAGGAATAGTTCCACCAGGTTTATTCAATAGTACACCGAACCGGATACGTGGAGCTGTAGAAGTTACCCCCGGTGTTTCACTTACCAGCTTCACAAGAGGATCAAGATCCTGGATACCCTTATCGAGGGGGATAGGACGTGCGCGGTTTACCGCGTCATGGGGCATAATCTTCACATGGCCCGCTTCAAGGCGAATAAAACCGTCGAACATACTCTCCACAATTCCACTCATGTAAGCATCGAGGAATGTTATCGAAGCCACCGCAATTCCAATTGCCAGGCTTGTTAATAAAGTTCTGCCAGGACGTCTACGGGTATTTCGCAGGGCAAGATAAATCATTCGGGTGCTCATAATTTGCCCTCCCTCAACGCTCGTACAACTTCACCCCTGGCGGCAGTTCTCGCTGATCCCCAGCTTGCAAAAATCGATAAGGCCAGAGAGAAGAGGAAGGTCATAATGATACTGCCGGTCTGGATTGTGGGATAGATGGCGTCACGGATAGGAATTCCAATATCGATATCTTCGTAGGGTTTCATACTGAAGCCTTTGATCGCGAACAGTTCCGTAGCCACAACGCCCAGAAGAACTCCCACAATTCCAGCTATAATTCCCAGGAGCATTCCCTCGAAAAAGAACATTCGTCCGATAGTCCCGCGTGTAAATCCAAGTGCTCGCAACGCTCCTATTTCACGAGTGCGTTCATGAACCGACATTACCATCGTATTGGCAATCCCGACCGCAGCCATCAGGGCCAGGATACCGATAATTATCCAGGTACCGATTTTTCTGATCATTATCAGGGAGAGGAAATCCTGCGCCAGGTCTTCCCAGGTAAACCAATCATATCCGGGAAATTTTTCACGCAGAATTTTCCTGTTTGAAATCGACTTATTTATCGAGGGAATTTTGGTAGCCAATTCAGTCGCGCTACCAGGGAGTAACGCCATCTCTTGTGCCAGTTCCATTGAAACAAATATTGATAATTGGTCAGCTTTCGGATGGCCTGTCCTCAATATCCCGCTGACCGGCAGCATTCTAGGATTCCACGCTCCCGGCGCGCTGCGTACAAGGATAGTAACCATCTCACCAACTTCTACCTTGACATCCTTCGCCAACCGTTCACCGATGAGGACAGACGGTTCACCATTGTTAATCGTTTCACCTAGCATCACGGCGTTCAGTGTTTCAAAAACCTCCAGATCTTTTTTGGGATCAACACCCGTAACACGGACAAATAATTCTTCAGTTCCGCGGATCAGTTTCCCTGACATCTCCAGGCGGGGAGTGGCAGTACATCCTTCCAATGACGACTCAATCGAATCGATTAATCCGTCGTTACACTTGAACGCATATTCCAGCCCGGGAAAATCTTCATCCATGTATGCGTGGGCGTAAGCCTTGATATGGGCAGTATCAAACTTGATAAAATTGCTCACCGCCTGTTCGATCATCCCGTCAAGGAATCCGAAAGAGAACACCATCACCATCAGTGCGATAGCCAGTGCAAGCGAGGCGAGGAATGACCGCCGTTTATTCCGCCTCAGGTTTCGTAGTGCCAGGCGGAAAGACATCATGACGATATCCTCCCATCAACCATCTCGATATGTGATTCAACCCGATCAAGTACACGTGGATCATGGGTTGAGAGAATAAACGCAGTTCCCAGTTCATCACGCATCTTTTTCATCAGGTCAACAATAGCTACACCGGTCTCACCGTCAAGGTTAGCTGTCGGTTCATCAGCGAGGACAATTGGTGGACGTTTCACGAGCGCACGAGCGACCGCCACCCTCTGCTGCTGTCCACCGGACAGCCTGTTCGGCAGACGGTTTACCATGTCTTCCAATCCTACAAGTTTGAGCATTTCGAAAGCAGTCTTTCTACGTGATTCCCTGGTATATCCAGGCAGGATTTCCAGCGCCAGCTCAACGTTCTCCTGGGCTGTTATCACAGGTACAAGGTTAAACTGCTGGAAGATGAAACCTATCCGTTCTCTACGTAAACGGGTACGTTTTCCTTCGTCCATTCCCTCGAGAACATGTCCCTCGATTTCCACGTGTCCTGAATTGGGAACATCCAGCGCACCGATCATGTTCAGCAGCGTTGTTTTCCCACTACCCGACGGTCCTGCCAGGGTAAGGAAGGCTTGCTTTGGTACATCAAGGTCAACGCCATCTAATGCCCGGACGCGTCCTTCGTCATAAGTTTTGACAACGTTTCGAGCGTGTACCACGAGGTTGTTACCGTCCATGCCAACTCTCCTTCCTCGATTTCTGCTCTTCCCACCTGTCCAGCATCGCAGGGAATTCTTCTATCATAAAAGCGTAAAAATCACGCATCTCTTTAATTCGATCCAGGGTGCTTTCCGGCTGGTCGGATAATTCTTCTAGTCCCTCGTCAGCGATATCGACAAACGGCTGCATCACCTGTGAACGTACCCGCATGATTGTACTCCAGCCACCATTACTGAATCGCCAGTATTTTTTCCGCTCACCGGGAATAGCAACCCGTTCGATAATTTTTGTGCCCTGCAAAAACCTTGTCTGTGTACTGATACTACCCAGGCTTCCACCCGTAAGTTTCGCCAGTTCCTCTGCAGACAAATAGGGGGGATCGCATATCAGCAGCCATGCGAATATCCGTCCGGCCATCAACGGCAACCCGATCATCTCAAAAGCGATACACATCTTCTCCACAAACTGCCGTTTTCTCTCATCCACACTTTTTTTCAATCCACTATCCTCCATAATCACTTATACAATCTAATTGTTTCATTTATTTCAGTCAATACTGAAATTACAAAAATCAATGAAGCTCGATAGCTGAATTTCGTTTGGCTGATGAAAATAATTGGAGGTTACTTCGGGAAATATTTATTATTTACCGGGTAATAGTTAACTAATACTTGGTAAATTTTCGTATATTATAGTTTACTTAATTATTCAAATTGATCTGTGAGCTCAAGTCAGGGGATAAAGCATGCGCAATTTACTTCGCTTTTCAAGGTATCCTATCCTTTGGTATATCATGTCGACGGCTTGTTGTTTTCTTCCAGCAACCAGCATATCTCAAACAACTTTCAGCGACGAAATAATAATTGTTGGACACACCCAATCCCCATATTCTGTACATGCTAACGATATCGATGGGGATGGATTTTATGACGTACTTTCAGCAACTTATTCTGATGATAAAATAGCCTGGTATGAAAGTATTGATGGTGATGGAAATTTTGGTCAACAGAGAGTGATAACAGAAGATGCTGAAGGTGCCTATTCTGTATTCAGTATTGACCTCGATAGTGATGAGGATATAGATGTTTTATCGGCATCATGGGATGGAAAAATCGCATGGTATGAAAATTTGGACGGATCAGGCAATTTTGGTGAACAACAGGTATTGTTTCAAGATGCTGAAGGCGCAGCATATTCAGTATTTAGTAAAGACTTTGACAACGATGGTGACAATGATATTCTTTACTCATCACAGGAGATTGGCTGGTTCGAAAATACAGATGGGCTCGGAAATTTTGGACCCAGGCAGATAATTGATACTATCGGAGCCAGACAAGTATTCAGCGAGGATATTGACGGAGATGGAGATTTTGATGTTCTGGCAGCATCCAGTTCAGCAATTTCCTGGTACGAGAATACTAACGGGCAAGGCGATTATAGTGCTCCAATAATTATAACCGATGACGTAAATGGAGGCTATTCTGTATATAGTATTGATTTGGATGGTGATGGTGATAATGATGTTCTATCAGCATCAAGGTTTGATAATAAATTTGCATGGTATGAAAACATAGATGGGATTGGTGGATTCGGGGATCAAAACATAATTACTACAGGAATAGGTTCTGCATGGTACATATTCAGTATTGATATAGATAATGATGGAGATAATGATGTTCTGGCGAAGTCATTTGGTCAGTTTTGCCTGTATGAAAACGTTGATGGAATGGGTCAATTTGTAGTTGAAGCTACCATAACGGCTGACGCAGAAGGCTATGGAACCATTTTCAGTTTAGATCTCGATAATGATGGAGATAATGATATTCTAGTCGCTTCTGAAAATAGAAATGAAATTGTGTGGTTTGAAAACATTGATGGTGTTGGAAGTTTTGGTAATCAGATTAATATTACAACCGGTATTATGAGTCCAAAATCCGCTGTCAGTTTTGATCTTGATGGTGACGGTGACAATGATGTTATTTCTGCATCAAATTATGATATAATCGGTTGGTTCGAAAATGTTGATGGTTTCGGAACATTTAGCGATCAACAAATAATAGCTTTGATGGCTGGGTATCCTACTTCGGTCTACTGTGCTGATTTTGATGGTGATATGGACTTGGATGTTCTTGCTTCCTCTAAAAATGATGATGAAATCGCCTGGTATGAAAATATAGATGGATTAGGGGAATTTGGAGACCAGAACATAATTACAACTGGAATGAATCATCCCAATCAAATCTATAGTATTGATTTGGATGGAGATGGTGACAATGATGTTCTATCAGCATCCGGTATTTTAAATAGTACAATTGCCTGGTATGAAAACCTAGATGGAAACGGAGATTTTAGTAATCCAAATTTAATAGCTACAAACTTTGATGGGATTACTTCAATATTCAGCATTGATCTGGACGGAGATGATGATAATGACATTCTCACATCATATGAGGAAGATTCGAGAATTATATGGTATGAAAATGTAGAAGGTGGCCAACAGCATTTAATTTCTGATCAAGCTTTTGGAGTTAGAAGTGTTTACAGTGTTGATATAGATGCAGATGGTGATAATGATGTTCTCGCAGCGTTAAACGACGATGATAGAATAAATTGGTATGAGAATGAAGATGGTGAAGGAAGTTTTGGTCCTGCACAAATAGTATCGCTAAATGCTGAGGGAGCAGATTGCGTTTATAGTGTTGACCTGGATGGTGATGAGGATTTTGATGTGCTTGTGGCTTCCAACGGTAGTTGGAATAATTGGGAAATCAAAATCTCGTGGCATGAGAATACAGATGGATTGGGTAATTTCGGGGATGAACAACTTATAATCTTAGAAAACAGTGGATCATTCCGGAAGGTATTCAGCGCTGATTTAGATGGTGATGGTGATAATGATATCCTTGCAGTAGGGAGTAGTAAGATTGTCTGGTTCAGAAATGAATTGTTAGAATTACCGCCTGCTCCTCCCTATCCATTTAATCTCGTTCATCCGGATAGTGGAAGTATGATACTATCTCAGGAAGTGATTTTGGGTTGGGAACAGCCTTTCGATCCCAATCATGATATATCTTATTACTTGATTTACGTGTCAGATAGTCTGGACAATCTTGAGGGTAGCTTTATTGATAGTACAGGTTCATTTGTCACTAACTTCACGTTTACCGGCGAATTTGATACCCAATACTGGTGGACAGTATTGGCACGGGATGGTGAGGGTAATGAGACATGGGCTGAGCAGGTTTACAGTTTTACAACAATACATCCGGGATTACCGCCATTGCCGTTTAACCTTCTTCAGCCTGACAGCGGTTTGGTAATTGATTCAATTGAAGTTGTTTTAGAATGGGAAGAAACTACTGATCCGGATGACAATTTTTCACATTACAGGGTGTTTATATCAGAAAATCCGGATGAATTGGAAGATAATCTTGCAGGAAATACGACACTAACCAATTTTACTTTTACCGGCGAACTAGTTACCGAATATTGGTGGACGATTTCTGCACATGATGACCTGGAAAATGAAACCTGGGCAAACCAGGTAAATAGCTTTTCTATATTTAATGGTCATCCACCCGTTCAGTTTAATCTTCTTAGTCCTGATAGCGGTGCCGTCTTCGACTCCCTGGTTGTTTTGCTGGAATGGGAAGAATCATCCGATCCTGATGATGATTTCGCATTGTATCGGATTTATGTTTCTGAATATCCAGATAGTATCGATAATTTCTGGGTTGGCGGTTCAACTAATACAAGTTTTACCTATACAGGTGAAATTGGCAGAGAATATTGGTGGACTGTTTCAGCCAGGGATGAACGTAATAATATCACCTGGGCTAACCAAGTATACAGCTTTACAATCGACCTGACATCTGTTGATGAAGTACAGCCGGAAATCCCGACTGAATATGAATTAACATCCATCTATCCGAATCCTTTTAACCCGTCAACAACAATCACAATCGGTATGCCGGAAACTTCTTTACTTCAGCTCAATGTCTATAACATCCTCGGCCAGCATGTTTCAACTCTGGCGAGCAATCAATTCACAGCAGGTTATCACAGCTTTACCCTCGACGGTTCATCATTACCCAGCGGGATTTATTTTGTCAGCGCCAATGTCAAGGGCAAACTCAACCAGATCAGGAAAGTTGTTCTGATGAAATAATTTTGGCAGGACTACTCACTTTAAGGAAATCTATATATGCGCAATTTCAATAACTTCTCAAAGTACTCGGTTCTGTGGATTATTTTTTTTGCAGCATCTTGTTTCTTTCCATTGAGCAGCTTTGCTCAGACCACCTTTAGCGATCCAATTGCAATTACCCATTCTACGAGAAATGTTCGTTGTGTGTTCAGCGCCGACTTGGATGGCGACGGGGATTTTGATGTTCTTGCAGCATCTTTGAGTGACAGCAATGTCACCTGGTACGAAAATACAGATGGACTTGGCACTTTTGGTCCTCAAAGGGTTGTAACATCCGAGCCGGATGGGGCAGTATTTGTGTATGCAGCTGATCTTGATGGTGATGACGACCTTGACGTGATATACGCATCTGAAGAGGATAATAGCGTAGCCTGGAGTGAAAATACCGATGGATTGGGGAGTTTCGGACCTCAACAGTTAATCACCACTGATGCCATGGAAGCTACATCAGTATTCAGTATAGATATTGATGGAGACGGCGATAATGATGTTTTGTCATCATCTAAAGATGACGACAAGATCGCCTGGTATGAAAACCTGGACGGCCTGGGAAACTTTAGTGAGCAGCTGGTGGTTGCAACAAACCGCGAGTTGGCCAGGTCCGTCTACAGCGCTGATATGGACGGCGATGGCGATAATGATATTCTTGCCGCTTCACGTGGTGATAACAGGATTGTCTGGTATGAAAACGTAGAGGGAGGTCAACAGCATTTAATAACTAATGAAGCCGTTGAAGCCTGGTGTGTTTACAGCGCCGATATAGATGGTGATGGTGACAATGATGTTTTATCAGCCTCTTATGGAGATGATAAAATAGCCTGGTACGAAAACGAGGACGGTTTGGGCAATTTTGGTGAACAGCAGGTTATCACTACGGATGCAAACCAGGCCCGTTGTGTTTTTTCTATTGATCTGGATGGAGATGGAGACCTGGATGTCCTTTCAGCTTTTGATAATCCCTGGCATGATCCTGGTAGCATCGCCTGGTATGAAAATACAGACGGGTTAGGAGATTTTGGTCCACAGCAGATTATTACGACTGAAGCAGACGAAGCATGGTCTGTATTCAGTGCGGATTTGGATGGAGATGGAGATAACGACGTACTTTCAGCTTCTAAGGATGACGGTAGAGTAGCCTGGTACGAGAATACTGATGGATTGGGTGATTTTGGTGAAATAGATTTGATTTCACCGTCTGCCGATGGTGTTAGTTGCCTATTCAGTAATGATATCGATGGGGATGGGGATAAAGATATTCTTGGTTCATCTATGTGGGATAACAGGATTTTCTGGCTCGAAAATATTGATGGATTTGGTGAATTCAGCCAGATAAAAACAATTTCAACAAATGCAGTTGGAGCAACCGAAGTATTCAGTACTGACCTCGATGGAGATGGAGATAATGATGTTGTCTCAGCATCATATGAAGATAATAAAATTGCCTGGTATGAAAATACTGACGGAATGGGCACATTTGGACAACAACAAATAATTAATGACAGTTTTGTAGACGCCGCTTCAGTCTTTTGTATTGACCTTGATGGCGATGATGACAACGATATAATAGCGGGTTCAGTTTTTGGAAGTGTTGTAACCTGGTACGAAAATACCGATGGTCTTGGAAATTTCGGGGAGGAGCAAACCGTTGGTAATTCGGGAGGAGAAGTTTTCTGCGCAGACCTTGACAGTGATGGTGATAATGATGTGGTAGCAGCTTCATTCATGGATAGCGACGTTATCTGGTATGAAAATACAGATGGATTGGGCAGTTTTGGTGAACTGCAATATATACAGGAGGGATTTGGTGATTGGAACAGCATATTTTGTAGTGATTTAGATAATGATAATGATATTGATGTCATTTCAGCAAATACCTATGGCAATATTCGATGGTTTGAGAATATTGACGGATTAGGAAATTTTGAGACAAGGCTTGGAATGGGATATATTGATAACAGATCAGCTTTCAGCATTGACCTGGACAATGATGGCGACAATGATGTGATAGGAAGTGGAGGGTTCCTGATATGGTATGAAAACCTGGACGGATTGGGAAACTTTAGCGAGGAAACAAATATTGGGTATGGAGGAAATGCCATCAGTGATGATTTTGATGGTGATGGAGATAATGATATTGTGTCAAATTCTAGTAAAATATCCTTCTTCCGCAATGAACTAGATTTACCTCCATTACCACCATTCAGCTTCAGTCTTCTTTCCCCTGAAGATGAATCTGTCTTCACCACGTTGGATGCAATGCTTGAATGGGAAGAGGCTTTTGATCGTAATTACGATTTTTCATCATACTGGATCTATGTATCTAATAATCCTGACGATCTAGAAGATAATTTTATAGACAGCACTACATCCACCAGTTTTAACTTTACAGGGGAATATGATACCCAGTACTGGTGGTCGATTTTAGCAAGAGATGAAGCAGGAAACGAGACATGGGCTGAACAGGTGTTTAGTTTTACGATGCTGGATCCTGGAGTACCACCATTGCCATTTGATTTAATGCAGCCCGATAGTGGGAGTATCCTCGAATCACAAGAAGTTGTACTAGAGTGGGAGGAAGCCGTAGATCCAGATGATGATATGTATCGATATCATATTTATTTGGCTGATAATAAGGATAGCGTATACGTAAACAGTGTCGGTGGTACAATTAGCACAGGTTTTACCTATACGGGATCAAACGGCAACCAATACTGGTGGACAATACTTGCCCGTGATGAGTTTGACAACGAAACCTGGGCAAATCAGGTCTACAGCTTCACAATCGACCTGACATCTGTGGAAGA
>JANQEY010000252.1 GCA_028278125.1 bacterium
CGATTTCGATCTTCGACAAATCACCGGGAGAGCCAGGCAATTGTGCTGCTGCTTCCTGTAAGGTGCGGTATATCAACGGGGCTTTTTTCCGTTCCGCCTCACTTAAATAGGCATTACGTGAACTCATCGCTAAACCATCATGCTCTCTCATAATCGGCATACCGATCACTTCAACAGGAATACATAAATCCCTTACCATTCGTTTAATTACCAACAGCTGCTGGTAATCCTTTTCGCCGAATAATGCAACATCGGGTTGAACATTTATAAATAGTTTTGTTACAACCGTTGCCACACCGGAAAAGTGACCCGGCCTGAATTTACCGCACAGGATATTGGATAACTCCGGTACTGTTACCCGCGTATCTACGTCAATTCCATCCGGATAAAGCTGTTTCAAGTCCGGTGCAAACAGCAGGTCCAATCCGTTAGTTTCAAGTTTTGCACTATCTTCATCAAGAGTGCTCGGATAGCGTTCATAATCCTCACCTTTACCAAATTGAATCGGATTAACAAAAATACTGGCAATGGTGCGATCAGCACGCTGCCGGGCTTCTATTAATAATGAAAGATGTCCCTCATGTAAATTACCCATGGTTGGAACAAGGGCAATCGTCAGTCCCTGCCTTTTCCAGTCCGCGATAACCTTTCTCAGATCAGATAAGTCATAGATTGTCTCCATCCCGGCGGATTGATTGCATTCATGTTTTGTCAAATTAGACATTCGATTATTGCCATATCCAGCTATTTGAAACTTGCTGATCAAATATCAGATCATAAGTTTTGCGGGTTAAAGAAATGCTTGCCAGGTGCCAGATCCTTAATATATTCCACCAGGATATTATAGTCCTTTGTGCCGGTCGCGAGATTAAAATCAACCGTATTAACAATCAATAATGGCGAATCATTATAATGATAAAAAAAATCTACGTAGGCATCTGCAATTCGTTGCAGATACTCCTCATCTATATTTTTTTCATAATCTATGCCACGCTCATATACCCTTCTGAATAAAATCTCAGTCGGCGCCTGCAGATAAATCACCAGATCCGGAACAGGTATCTCAAGAGTCAACCGGTTATACACCTGATAATACAAATCGAGTTCATGATCATTTAATACGACCTGAGCGAATAATCGATCTTTATGAATAAGAAAATCGGATACCTGTGTAGGTCTGAACATATCAGTCTGTTTCAACGATTCAATCTGTCTGACCCGCTGAAATAAAAAATGCAACTGTGTTGGTAACGCTACCGCAGCCGGATCTTTATAAAACTTCGGCAAAAAAGGATTCTCCGACGCCAGTTCCAGCATTAAATCGGTCTGGAAAGTCAGAGCCAGACGTTTTGCCAAAGTTGTCTTGCCTACACCGATAGGACCTTCTACAACGATATATTCGGGGATTCTCTTACTCATTACAGACTATTTTATTCAACCCCTCTGCCGCTAC
>JANQEY010000287.1 GCA_028278125.1 bacterium
CGGGGTACGGGGTACGGGGTACGGGGTACGGGGTACGGGGTACGGGGTACGGGGTACGGGGTACGGGGTACGGGGTTAAGAGTGACAAGTCAAATTCAATTAAGTTCCTTTGCTATCTTCATAGCGTTCACCGTATCCCGAACACCGGGTCCCGTCGTTTAAGCTGAATGCTGCTCTATATACCTTGACGCAATATAGCTCCCATGGGAGGACAAGTCCGTTAATTGCAGGATATTGTCACCATAGTTCTCAATGACAAGATGAAGCCTTGACACATCACGTAATGACGGCTCGATAATGACAGTACTGACAGTATCTCTACCGATGACATTGCGGCCTTTGCCGAGGGTATATGTGGTGCCGGCCTGATCAACGAACTGTACTCTGTTACCTTTGGTTGCGAGTTTACAGAGGTGTCTTGACAGCATGACATCTATTTCCTGATCCGGTTTTAAGGTAATGGTCACGACTTCGCCCTTGGGCATTCGTTCCATCTGATCGCCCGTTCTTTCATCCGAGGCGGGTTCGAACAGAGTGTTTTCCAGAATCAGTGTATCTTTAAACTCGTTTGAAGGAGATTCAAGCGGTTCATTGAGTAACTTCTTCTTCTCGGAATACAGGTACTTAATAATTTCCTGGCGTGAAGACAGATATTGCATGTATTTGACCAGGGCAATACGACGGAAGGGGTTAAGTTCCTCATCACCTTCATTGAGAGCAGCAATAATATCTCTCCAGCCATGATCCTGCGAAAAAATCAGTGGGTCTAATTCCCGCATTGCACGGTTAATGCTATTGGTATCTTCGATGGATTTAGACAGCATTGCAACGAAGCGTTTTTCAATATCCTTAATCGTGCGTGCTTCCTTCTTAAGCTGCTCGGTGGAAAATTTCACCATTTCAGTAATTTTCTTTGACGGCACGGCAGTCCTTCCCGACATGGCGAAATCAAATTCAGCGACAGAGGAGAATCTGAGTGTTACCTCACCAAGGATGATCTCAATGGGTTTGGTGAAGAATTTATTAAGCATGTGGCCAAGTTTTGATCATTGCTAAAAAAACTGTACTAACAGTTTCACAAAGAATTAATGAAGGCTACGTTTATCGTCATCCCTTACATGCCCATCTAATATTTGTCTTAATCTTCCAGTACAAGCGATTTTATACGACAGTAGAAGATTTAAACGTAGGGTGCATTATACGTCGGATTCCGGGATTGTGGAGTAGCTTATTGAGTGTGGGGCATATTTCACCCATTGTGCACTGGCCAGATCAATTAATTTCTGCCATATCGAAGTCGGCTTAAGCGTGAAAATAGAGGCGGTATCAGCAGGCCACAGGTACCAATCACCCCGCAATAATTCGGATTCCAGTTGCCCCGTTGCCCAACCTGCATAACCTGCATATAACCGGACGCTGTTATTTGTTTTGTTGCCCTGCAATAGCTGCAGAAACGCCTCAGGGGTATTTACCAGGTAAATATCCGCAAAAACGGGTGTCGATTTTTTCAGTGCTGTATGGCTTTGCACCAGTAATTGCAAATTGTTGATCTGAACCGGACCCCCGATATGGACATTCCCTGACTGCTGAGTCAATTTATCGATGTTTGGAAATACTTTATCAGCGGATATTGATAGCGGTCTGTTGATGATAAGTCCGGCGGTACCCGTGTCATCGTATTGGGTAATGAGAACAACAGTCTTGCTGAAATTCGGATCACTCAGCCCTTTATTGGCGATGAGAAAAACCCCTTTTTCCAATTGTGGATGTCTGACGACATTCGGCGTCGTATCTAATTCGGTACCTGTTGTTTCCAGGATGAAAAAATTACCAATGACTATGGTCAGTATAAAGAGATTCTGAAACTTTCCGGCATTCATTTGCCAAGACAAACTGTAACAGGTAACGTTTGTGCCAGTACCGCTCTTCGTTCAGTCTTTTCACACTGATCTAGCTGCATGGCACGGAAGTAAAAATGCTCCAGATCATTGTTTTCTTCGGCCAGCAATGCGAGTAATTCTGAAACCAGATCTCTATAGGTCAATACAATGGCAAGTTTGGCATTGTTCAGGCCGCCTTCAAACCAGGCCCGGTAATCGTCATGACCATCCCAGTTGTTACGGATGATTTCATAATCATTAGCCATGTTTTTAAATATAGCCAATTTTTTGCCTCGTAAATCTGTTTCAGACGATCCACTATTGTAAAGAGCTTCCAGTTCTGATTTATAAGTTGTGATTAAACCGATAAATTCATTTTGTCGTTTCAGTGATTGCTCGAATTGTTGTAATTCATCCAGCCGATTATTGCTCTCCAGCCAGCGTCTTACCCCTACTTCTGCCACTGTATCAGCAAATGCTTCGTTGAAGGCGGTATCATTTTTTATATAAAGTTTTTGGTGGGCCAGTTCATGAAATATTATTTTGGCCAAGTAAATCATGTCACGACGTAACATGGTGTTTAATACCGGATCATCAAACCAGCCCAGGGTGGAATAAGCGCTGACACCGGCGACATATACATCATATCCCTGTCTTTTAAGTCGGGCTGCGTACTGCTCGGCTGCGTGTCTGGAAAAGTAGCCGCGGTAACTCAGACAACCAACAACTAAAAAACACCACTTAACGGGCTGCAGGGAAAATGCTGGTGTGGCAATGACATTCCAGACGACATAATCACGACCGGTATCGGCATAGGAACGATAGCTATCATTATCAGGCAACAGCAGTGTTTTACTGGCGAATTCCCTTATTTTCAACGTCTGTTGCAGTTTTTCTTGTAGATCGGCAGACACATCATCTGTTGATAGGACTGTTTCAATTGGTTGTTGGGCGTTTATGATTGCTAATTGACCGGAGATGGATTGACCATAAAAGCTGATGGTTGAACATGATGATAGGTATACTGTCAGGCAGCAGCTGGAAAAAATAATGAGGGCTTTAGAATGATAGGACATAGAGGCGAATAAACAGCATGATATATACAGATTGTCGGCGGATGATTATTGTTTAATATATACAAAGAAATCTGACAGTAAAATGTCGTACGTGAAGCGAAAAACATTGAACATGAGTGGTACCCATTGCGAGATACGTTTCACGAGATACGAGCGACATAGGGTTGCACATGACATTTTATCCGGTTTATTCCAATATATTTATTGTTAAAGATTCTGCTTAATAGCGGAACTAAGAGATGATAATTGTCTATGTATTCAACGATTATTCAAGCACAAGTCCTGAATCAATACCTGTATGATCCTGCCTGGGCGATTTTTGATTGCCGTTATGACCTGATGAATAAACCACAGGGGTACCGGGATTATCTCCATAGTCATGTCCCTGGAGCGGTTTATGCGGATTTGCATGATGATTTGAGCGGCCCGCCGGTCACCGATCATGGGCGTCATCCCCTGCCGACGCCGGACAGACTTTGTCAGGTATTTTCGTCGTTTGGTATTGGCAAGGAAAGCCAGGTTGTTGTTTATGATTCCTCGTCCGGGTCGATTGCGGCCCGGTTGTGGTGGCTACTACGGTATATGGGGCATGAAGCAGTCGCGGTGCTGGATGGAGGCTGGCAAAGCTGGCAGACCTCCGGTTACGCGACTGAATCCGGGGAGAGAAAGAACCAGCCGGCCGTGTTT
The DNA here is from genome assembly GCA_028278125.1 of bacterium. The sequence continues at coordinate 3,644 of JANQEY010000287.1, forward strand.
ACGGGAGAGCCGAATAAAGGCTGGCTAGTGACAATGAAAGCAGTGCGATCCCTGCCACTACTCGTAGATTCAAGAGAACCGGGCAGATATCGGGGTGAATTAGAGCCCATTGATCCTGTCGCTGGACATATCCCCGGGGCCGTCAACCACTATTGGCAGGAAAACCTGGATGAGGTCGGATATTTTCTTGCGCCGCAACAACTCAGACAAAAGTTAGCTTTGCTCTATGGTGATATTCCCGAACAAGAAGTCACTTTCTATTGCGGTTCCGGGGTCACTGCCTGTCATAATCTACTTGCTGCGGCTCATGCCGGTTTTTCCATCCCCAGGCTCTATGCAGGATCCTGGAGTGAATGGTGTTCGGTATCTGGACAGCCTGTTGCCAAGGGTGCCTGATAAATATCATGGTGTAGAATGGTCTGCATCGTTTTATAATGCTGATTCAAAACAAATTATTCCAACGGTTCATGTTTTCTAGATTAATCTCTTTTGCTGCATTTGCCCTGTTCATTACAGGCATGTCCCTGTCTGGTACCGGCATGGCTCAAGACACCGTTCCTGATGATTCTGTTGATGAGGACGAACTGCTTCTTGATATTGATGAGTTCCAAGCAGTGGATACTTCGAATGACGTATTTGATCCCGAACTCGCAGATGATATTGATATATATGGAAATAATGATGGTTTGAGTAGTGATGAGCAACGCCGGAGAGATGTGATTCTGGTGCTTGATAATTCCGGAAGTATGAAAAAAAATGATCCTGATTTCCTCACAAATCGGGCCGTTACGGAATTTATCAACGGTCTGGATGAATCCACAAACATAGCGATCATTATTTTTGATCAGGATGTAAATCTGGTCGTGCCCCTCACTCAGATCTCATTTGGTTCCCGCGATGAACTGTTAGCCAATCTTGAAAAAGTGAATTACAAGGGCTTGTTTACAGACAGTCCTGCTGCGATCGAAAGGGCTATTTATGAACTGAAAAATTACGGCCGGGACGATGCCCAGAAACTTATTATTTTTATGACCGACGGTATAGTGGACACCGGGGATACCAATGTTGATCTGGAAAAGGGTAAATGGCTGCGGGAAAGCCTGGCGCCGGATGCAGCTGATGCTGATATTAAAATATTTGGAATAGCATTTACTGAGGACGCTGACTTTCAGCTAATTCAGTCACTCGCACAAACAACCGGTGGGGAATACTACCGTGCCCTGCAGGCAGAAGATCTGGGCCGGGTTTTTGACGAAATATATACTATCATTAATCAGCCGCCGGAACCTGAGCTGGGCCAGGTAGCCCCGGCCCCGGATCCTGCTTCTGTACAGGCGCAACC
>JANQEY010000102.1 GCA_028278125.1 bacterium
TTTGCATAAGCTCAGTGTTTTGTTTTAAGTTAAACAATGCGTCTTCCGAAGTTCGGAATGTACGCTCAAACCTGGGCTTATGCTTTTACATAGGGGCTAAAAAACATAGCTGTCCTATCGTCCAGCAACGTTTTTTATACAGAGCCGTCAGACAGTGCATTAACCCACACGTGTTGAAAAGTTTTGTATAACTGATTCATAATATCTTTATCTTGATTTATCACCAATGTTTCAACGATGGAGCACATTACAGGATCAGACCGTAAGCAGTTAAAGATGATCTGCCTCGACCAGATGGTGGGGCGCGAATCCATGGTTAGTATCATTGATGCTTTTGTCGATATACTTGACCTGGAACAATTCGGCTTCCTATATTACCGGTTAAACCGGGAAGGCCGCCCTCCGTTTCATCCGGCTACCATGATGAAACTATACCTGTACGGATACCAGAACGGCATCCGTACCTGCCGTAAACTGGAAAAAGCATGCAAAACCAACATTGAGGTAATGTGGCTGATCCGGGAACAGCAGCCTCATTACAAGACCATTGCCAAATTCAGGAAAGATAATGCTAAGGCTTTTAAGGAAGTATTCCGCTATTTCGTAGCCCTGCTTAAAGACTGGGATTTGGTGGAAGGCAAAACCATTGCCATAGATTCCTTCAAGATCAGGGCCCAGAACAGCCTTAAGAACAACTTCAATGAGAAGAAAGTAAAAAGGCACCTGGATTATATCGATAAACGAATTAAGGAATATGAGCAGGCCCTGGAACAAGCCGATGATGAACAGCAGCAAAATGAAATAACGCAGAAAGTTACTGGAAGCAAAGACAAGAAACAGTATTACCTGGATGTCAGGCATCAGTTGGAGGATAGTCCTGATGACCAGATCTCAGCCACAGATCCTGATTCAAGGGCCGTTGTTTTTCAGCGAAACAGTGTCAGGGTCGGGTACAATATTCAGGCGGTTAGCGATGACAAAAACAAATTACTGATAGCAGCACATACCGGTGATGTAAACGATACCAAAGCCCTGGCTTCGATGGGATCCCGGGCACAGAAAAATGTAGATGAAAAGCACGTCAATGTACTTGCAGATAAAGGATATCATTCCGGCAGGGAGTTTAAGGCCTGTGAAGAACTGGATGCTACCACATATGTATCTCCAAAGCAATCCAGTTCGGTTAAAAAGAACCCGGATTTTGCCATGGAAAGTTTTAGTTATGATGAAAATGAGGATACCTATACATGTCCTGCTGGTGAAGTGTTGACAACCAACGGCAGATGGTACAACAAAAAACTGAAGAACGGACGCAAATCATACCTGGTTAAGCATTACAAAACCAAAGCCTGTAATGGTTGTGCCCTTCGAAAAGAATGCACCTCCAACAAACTGGGAAGAATAATTGAGCGAAGTGAGTATCAGGAGTACATTACCCGGAATAATGACCGAGTACAGGAAAATCCGGAGTATTATCGGCAAAGACAACAACTTATCGAACACCAGTTTGGTACCTTGAAACGACAGTGGCACTTTGAGTATACCTTGCTCAAAGGCAAAGAAAAGGTGTTAAGTGAGGTCTATTTGATCTTTACTATTTACAACTTAAGGAGAAGTTTGTCCATACTTGGATATAACGGATTAATGGAAAGAATTAAGGCCATTTTTGTTGAATTTATGACTTTTTTCGACCAGTCCGCTTTCCTGATGGCTCATCGAAGCATAAACTATTGCTTTAGGCCAGCCACCAGGGTGAACAGCAATTGGACATGTAAACAAATATAGGTGGTAAATGCACAGACTCCCGTTACCAACCATTATTGTCCTGGAAACTTATTTGCTTCAAAACGTCTTATTTTGTGGCTTTTGTGTAATTAGGCATCAAATAAATGATAACAGTATGATAGGACAAAGCAAATCCCATACAAATGGTTCAAATCACAGGTTCGCAACAAGTATGGAAATCCACACCTAAAACATCCCAACCTGTTATGCACCAAGAAATCCAACAGCGACAAAGCGACCATCCACGAAATCGGCTGAATCGGATTGGACTTCGGTTACCCCATGGAAGGTTTGTGAAGGAAAGGCGATTAGTAAATTGTCTTCCAGTTCTATTTGGAAGAGTATTTTCTCACTATAGCCATGCTGTGCTTCGTCATCAAATGCATATAAATTAAGGTTTCCACCACGAAACACTTTAGGTACTTTATGAAAGTAATAGAGGATGGAGATCCGGTATTGACCATTGGTGGAGTCAGCATGTGGATCCGCGTAATGACCGTGAAGGCCGTTAATAAATGTTGTAGGGATATCTGAAACTTCAAATGGTTCGATGTCCAGCGTCTTACATAAGAAAGGTAGTTGTTTCATCATCCGTTTTGTCAGCATCTTAGCGGCTTCCTGAACCAGGTCAACTTTCAGGTTAATCTTTCCATCCGATTCCATCGACAAAAACTTGGTCGGTTCCTCCTTTGCTCCGGGAAGTGCCAGGGTTTGAAATGCCTCCTGTTCTTTACATACTGCTGTATAAAGAACATCACGCTCCTGCCTGGGCAGAAACCTGGCCATATGTACCACCTTTACAGATCCCGATTCGATTAACGAGACAATAGCCCGGTGGGGGCCGTTATTGAGATTCGATTCATCCATAGCGTAAATTTAGGATTCCATTTTTATACTCGAGTTGATATAGTACATAGCAAGTTCCTGCTGCTGGAACATAATCCAGGATTTGACTTCGGAGAAGCGTAAACGACACGCCAACCATTGCTATACCCCAAGCAGGCAATTTGCTAAAAAAATTGACCATTACATATTTTAAGTATATTTACTATACCTTGAAAGAAACGTGATCTATAGCCTGAACGATGTATAGCATCACGTTATGTAATAGAAGAAAATGAGAGATCTAATAATCATGATCGGTCTCTTTGCCATTACCAGTTGTCATAGTAATAAAGGCAAAACCCTCCAAACTCCGGTTGACATAAATGATGGGATTACTGTATCGACGATTAAAAAACATGAAGTATACGAAGAAATACTCCATGAGATCAATGAAGATATTTACAATGGAATGTATGGGAATATTCACAGTATTCTTATTATGAAGGATGATGAATTGATCGTGGAACAATACTACAATGAAGGAGAAAGAGACGAAATTCACTTTTTAGCATCCGTTACCAAAGGTTTTGTTGCAATACTTGTTGGCATTGCTATGGATCAGGGATATATTGATTCTTTGAATCAACCAATGCTTGATTATTTTCCGGACTATAAGGAGACAGAAAAGGATAAGCGTAAACATAAGGTTACCATTGAACATCTGCTTACCATGACTTCTGGCTTTAAATGGGATGAATTGACGCTACCCTTTACAGACCCAAACAATGATGGCGTACGTATG
>JANQEY010000110.1 GCA_028278125.1 bacterium
TTCGACTCTCCTCCACCACCTGATGTGCGCTTCTCATTGCATCAATAGTCTGATGCGCTTCATTCAACGGTGAAAAAACAATTCTTCTAGCGTATTTGACGGTAGATGATAACCTGCCGAGTGGATCAGACGGTAGCTTACCCGTGAAATAAAGCCAATCAACAGCCTTGTTGAGCGCAAATTCAGCAGCAGATCCTGCGAAAATCAAAAGAATGATATCGTCTTCACTCCATATTTTTCTAACCACAGAAGTTTTAGTAACAAAGAATTGCATGAATAAGAGATCTCTCGCTGTTATCCCTGTAGACGCGATTTCTCAAACATAGTTACAGTACCAGGGACGACCACTGAATGATCAATCGCCAATACACATCTGCTCAAGAAATAATTCAAATCAGTGTACTAGTCTATCAATGTTTGCATGTTATACTAACAACTACCAATATTCTTCCGAATGAAAAAATACGTTACTCTTCTCTCAATTTCGCTGTTGACATTAGTAAGCTGCTCTAAAGACGACAGTACTGATCCAGTAATAGCTAATGACTGCCTGCTGATCGACTATGATGAGTTTTCAGATACTCCCGCCAACCAACTAATCGGTAGACTTGAATTTCAAAATCCCATCAGGGATCTATGGGGCTACGAGGATGAGGCCAATGGGGAAGAATATGTACTTGTTGGTTTTGGTTCGGAGGGTACGGTGAGCGATGCTACTGGTATCTACATTGTTAATGTTAGTAACCCCGCAGCTCCATCTATTTCAAGTACTATAGCAAATATTGGTGGGTGGGACATTAAAACCCATCATAATTACATGTATAGTGTAAATGGAATAGCTCAGGAAAATGGGAAAATTGTAGACATCGAAAACCCTGATTCTCCGGTAGTAGTCGGTGATTTTCCGGGAGCCCATAACATCTTCATAACCTGCAATGGTCTGCTAGTACTTTCAGATGATACTTTTGGACTCGCCATATACGACTTAAATGAAGATCCTGTCAACCCCAAATCTATTTGGTTAGACAAAAGCGATGGCGCGCATGAAAGTGCTGTTTTGAGTAACCTACTGTATGATTTTCATGGTTTTGAAGGAACGAATATCTACGATCTCAGTGACCCCTCCGCCCCCGTGCTACTAAGCACAATTACCTCTGACCTTATTCGATTTCACCATAGTGGATGGGTAAATGAAGATGAAACCATTTTAATAATCAATGATGAACGACCAGGAGGTGGTGCAGGATTGGGAGATGATTTTACGATCTGGGATATCTCTGATAAAGCCGAACCAAAACTTCTCAGCAAATTTCGAGACCTGGAATCAACGATTCACAACGTCCATATTATCAAGAACAAAGCCTACTTCTCTTACTATTCAGCTGGTTACCGTGTTTTTGATATTTCAAGCCCAGCTGAACCGGACATGATCTATGAATTCGATACTGATCCGGATGTTTCAGGTAAAGGATTTTTTCTGGGGGCATTTGGTGTCTATGGACTTTCGCCGTCCGGGAACGTATTTATAAGTGATGTCAATAACGGGCTATTCATTTTTGGACAGTAGCGATTAAAAAAGCGCCCAATTTAAAAAGGTCATAACTGGCCGACATAACTCAGTTTCGCCACTTATAAAGATCCTCTTACTTCAACACTCGGAATTAATTATTTTAGGCATATACAAGCCAAAATACACATGAGATCACTCCTGCTTCCCTTCACTATACTCATTATAAATCAAATAATTGCTCAGGATCTTGCTGACAAAGTAACCATTCGCAGAACGGACTACGGAGTCCCTCATATCCTCGCAGAGGATCTGAGATCCGTAGCTTTTGGACTTGCTTATGCTGAAACAGAGGATCGTGGTGAGAAGGTAATTCTGCCATTGATCCGATCCAAAGGAGTCCTTTCCAAGTACACCGATATCGAAAACATCGATCGGGATCTCTATGCCAAGCTAATCCTTGAGCATACCCGGAACACCTATCATCAGCTGGACCAGGATACCAGGGATATACTGGAAGGCTTCGCAAGTGGTGTAAACTACTACCTTGAAAAGCATCCTGAACAATTTCCAAACTGGTATTACCAGAAGTTTACAGCAATTGATGTAGCAGCAACTTCCAATCGTAGCAGCAGGCCGTCAGCTGCCTGGGCAAGGGATTTCATGAGGAAGCTGGAGGAAGAAAAGCGTCTGGCCAGACAAAACGATGACGCAGGTTCCAATGTCTGGGCATTCGCTCCTGAACGAACAAAATCCGGAAATGCAATCCTCATGCGTAATCCGCATCTATCATGGGAAGCGGGCTATTATGAGGCTCATATTACTGTTCCGGGAAAGATCAACTTCTATGGAGACTTCCGGATCGGAGGCATGTTCGCAAT
>JANQEY010000115.1 GCA_028278125.1 bacterium
AATAAAAACAGCTCCAGGCAGGCTGTTCCATTTTAGGCTGCCGTCGGGATTGACAGCATAGTAACTTATTGATCCTGCATAAACAGTTCCGTCAAAATCCAATAGCGCTGTTGAATAAATATGATTCCCTGTATCATATGCCCATCTTAACCGGCTTGCTGGATCTGAGCCAGCAATAATTTCAGCACCGTCAAGAATACCGTCATTATCAGAATCAGGATCAACAAGGTTAATCAGCCCGTCTCCATCAGTATCAGCCCGCCAGGCATTTTCACCATGAAAATCTCTCCAGTACTCATATTCATGATTGTCTTTAATGCCGTCTTCATCAGTATCTGAATCAGGAGGAGCACCTGTCAGCCAAGGATCATAGTGCATATTGCCATAAATAGATGATCCTAATCCACCAGGGTTTCCAGAATGGGTCGGTCCTGATGCATCATCCCACCAATTACATATTGCATAAATGGTGTTACTCCCTGAATTGTTAACGCCATAGGATGTGTTATTGTTAAGAATACTACATAAAACAATAAGCGGATCTGAATCTTCAGAAATATAGATTCCATTAGCCCCACTATTGCCGATAGTTGTATTGCTGATAACAGGTGACTGTCTCCTTATTTTTATGTTACCAGAAGTGGCATCGCCAGAGCCGCCATACAAAACGCTGCAATAATCAAGAATATTTGTATCTGGGCTATGTTCGTCAAAAGATATACCTGCCCAGTCTCCAGCAGTTGGAGAAGCAGCAGCAGATGTAAACGTTATTGGATTGTCTTCCTCTCCTATGGCTACTAATGCTCCACCTGGTTTTGTCCAGTTTCCAAAATTAAGTCCCTTACCTTGCGCAAACCTCAATTCAGTTCCCGGCTCTATGGTGAGTGTAACAGTACCGGTAAAGTACCGGTCAGGACCGCCAACACTTAGAGAATTAGTTCCACTTATCTCATAATCGATATCACCGGTCCAGGTTGAATCCTCGCTGACAACAGTACCAAGAGAACTTGTCGTAACCACCTCTACATAACTATTTTCACACAAATTAAATGTGTTTTTATTATCACCTGTCAGCAGAACACCGAGTTCGTCCTGCCTGAGCAGTCGCACAAGATTGGGATGAAGTCTAATTGGAGAAGCATT
>JANQEY010000136.1 GCA_028278125.1 bacterium
ATAGAATTAAAGTAAACTCTCAGGACGAAATCGGTGAACTATCACAATCCTTTAACCTCATGGCTGATAACTTACAGATGGAACTGTCGGAACGCAAACAGGCCCAAGAAGCGTTAAAAAAGAACCGTGATCACCTCGAAGAATTAGTGAAAAAACGCACTGCCAAGCTGATGAAAGCAAACAGGGAAATGGAACAGGAAATGGAGGATCGAAAGCAGACCGAAGAGGCACTCAGGAAGAGTGAAGAAAAGCTCGCCAGGGCCGAAAAGATGAAGGCCTTAGGACTATTGGCAGGTGGTGTGGCCCACGACTTGAACAATGTTCTGTCAGGAATTGTCAGTTATCCAGATCTAATTCTACTGGATTTACCTGAAGACAGCAAGCTAAGGAAACCCATTGAAACAATGCGGGAGTCCGGACATAGATCCGCTGCGATCGTCCAGGATCTGTTAACCGTGGCAAGGGGGGTGGCTACTACAAGAATACCACTGCACTTAAATGAAATAATCAGGGACTATTTAAATTCTCCGGAGTTTAAAAAACTTGAAAAGTTTAATCCTGCAGTGACCGTCAAAACCAACACCGATGCCGAGTTGCTTAACATAATGGGTTCCCAGGTTCATATTCGAAAAGTGTTGATGAATCTGGTATCAAACGCCTCTGAAGCTATCGAGGGCAGCGGTAATGTAACCATATCAACCATGAACCGTTATGTAGACAGGCCGCTAAGGGGATATGATGATGTTAATATCGGTGAATTTGCCGTTTTGACTGTATCAGACGATGGTCCGGGAATATCCCCAGGTGACCTTGAGAGGATATTTGAGCCGTTCTACACAAAGAAGGTAATGGGCAGAAGCGGTACCGGGTTAGGTCTGGCCGTGGTCTGGAACGTTGTACAAGATCACAAAGGCTATATAGATGTGAGAACTGATGAGAACGGCACAACCTTCGAGTTGTACTTTCCAATAACAAGGGAACAACCATCGGGCCATCACCTGTCCATACGCATCAAAGATTGCCAGGGAAACGGAGAGACAATTCTGATTGTTGATGATGTGAGAAGCCAGAGGGACATCTCCAGTAAAATGTTGGATACGCTTGGCTATAAAACCAAAGCCGTATCCAGTGGAGAGGAGGCTGTTGAATATTTAAAAGAAAATACAGTGGATTTAATACTGCTTGATATGATTATGGACCCGGGTATAAATGGTCGTGATACATACGAGAGGATAGTAAAGATA
>JANQEY010000229.1 GCA_028278125.1 bacterium
ATTTCCCGAACCCGTTTTTGACGGAGTATTTGAAATAATGGAACGCCGGATTGTTGGTGATAACCATTTAAAAATGGTATTGCACTTACCCGGTTGTAATCGGGAATATGAAAGTATTGCGTTTAACACGGCGGATAATGACTGGCCGAAACAGGTGGCACAGGTACAGCTCGTATATCGATTGGATATTAATGAGTATCTGGGCCGCCGTCGCTTACAGCTTGTTGCCGAACATATAGAGCCTCTTGTTGTTGATTGATTTTCTAGTGCGTGGGTGGTGGCTCAGGACCAGGGTGCCGGGGCGACCCAGGCCAGGGGGACCGTACAGGGCTTTGGCGGACGGCCTTGCGGAGGAGTAACGGATTTGGGTACCAGTTTTGAATTTACTGCACAGCATCAATTCACCCAGGCAGTTAACCTGCATGTTTTCTATGGTCATGTAGCCGGTGATGATGTGGTTGAAGCAAATTTTACCGGTGATAAAGATTTTGATTTTTTCTTCCTGGAAGTCATGTTGCAGTTCTAAGCGCTTTTTGTACAACACCACCAAGACTCAATCCTGACGTTTTTTACCATAAGCGGCCAAGCTGGCCTGATTTATGCTTTTATCTTTTCAAAAGAATGAGCAGGCTGATTTTTATAGAGAAATGATGGATATGAACGTTAAGGAATCTGGTGCGAAATGTATCATTATGAGAAAAAAACGCCTACGCTGAAGGGCACACTGATCTTTTTTGCTCTGCTGGCAAGTCTTGCCTTCATAGTTAAAGTAGCCAACTTTAATATTCAACAGCGGTTAGTCGATAGTGAGACGCTTCATTTGGAGCAAATTGAAAGGATCCAGTTGATGAGGACCTTGCAATATGAGATGCAGGTTATTTCTAATATACAACTGAAGCTCAGTACTGCCACGTCACGGCAGGAGATAGAACACTATCTACGCCTGCTCAATAGACTGATTATCAGCTTTTTAGAACACAGGAAGCAGCTGCAGGCATTTACCGATAAACAGGATGATATTGTCATGTTGAAACTGGAAAACAGTATTGAAGAATGGATGCGGTTGTACGATCGATTATTTAATTACACATACATGGTCGTTGGTTCAAAAAATGCCACGAAAGCGCTGCTCAAAGCCAGACTTGCGGTAGATCGGATTGACAACAATAATTTACCCAAGGTTTATATTGCGGATATTGGAGAAATTAAAGAACTGAATTAGAAGCCGCAAAATCAACCTTTACCATACAGTTACATCCATAAATCAGAATTTCCTCAGTAATATCTGTGGGTTATGCTTATTAGTAGCGTCGCCTTACCGCGGCTTCCAGGCCCTCCATAAACACCCTAATATATTGATTTGTTTAACGAAGCTCTGAATAAGTCCACCCCGGACTTCTGAATGCCCATGCCCGTGAAGGAAAAATGTGATTTTTACTTAAACTTGCAAAACAAATACTACAAGTATTTGATTTTGGCTGCACTTCCCTGGGCACCAGGAACCTCCGGCTGAATCGGAGGTTCCTTAAAAAATAAGCACTTAGCTAAAGTTATATGACTGCTTGCCGCTAAATTAGTCGGTAGATGGCTAGGTATTGCCAGGTTGTCATTGGATACCGGAAGGCACATTTCAATTGCATGCATAGAGAACCAGGACAGCGTGTCTGGAAGCGGTTCGTTTTTTCATACCGGTACAACCTGTGAACGGGGCTATCCAGGTATGCGTCCGGAGGTTGATCGATAGATTGATAAAATCAGCATGAATGATAAGAAAAAAATTTCCGTCCTGATAATTGAGGAAAATACGGAGCATTCACGGGAGCTCTCTGAAAAATTAGCAACAGATTGTCCCGGTAAATTCGAGATAACCGCCGTTGACCAATTAAAGAAGGGGACAGAGATATTACTGACAGAAGAAATTGATATCGTTTTATGCAGTCTCTTGCTCCCCGATTCAGGTGAATCCAGTACTGTCCCTTTGTTACAGGAAATTTCCCCGAATGTTCCCATCATTGTGATAAGTGAGGAACAGGATAATGATGATGATATTGCCATACAAGTTGTCAAATCAGGTGCCCAGGATTACCTGATAAAAGGGCAGGGTGATGGTTATTTAATCAGTAAAGCAATTCGTTACGCCATAGAACGTAAACGTATTGAAAAGGGTCTTAGTTATCTTACCCAGTACGATAATCTGACAGGATTACCTAACCGGGAACTGTTTCGTGAGCGTTTAAACCGGGGCTTAATCAGGGCAAGCAGAAACAATATGCTGGTTGCACTGATGTTCATTGATCTGGATCGTTTCAAGAATATTAATGATACTCTTGGTCATGATGCAGGAGACAAGTTATTGCTGGAAGTCAGTAATCGTTTAAAGGAATGTATCCGGGATGGTGATACGGTGGCAAGATTAGGCGGCGATGAATTTACCATCATTCTTGAAGACATCAATGAAGTTAACAATGTCGCTACTGTTGCTCAAAAAATACTTGACAGTATGGACCCGGTCATTGAACTGGATGGCCACGATGTCTATATCACACCGAGTATTGGTATTACTATCTATCCGCTGGATGACACATCTGAAAATGATTTGTTAAGAAATGCAGATTCGGCCATGTATCGTGCAAAGGAGCAGGGGCGAAACGGTTTTCAGTTCTATACAGCCGGTATGAATACCAAAACTGTAGAGCGGTTACAAATGGAATCCGAACTCAGACGGGCCCTGATGAATGATGAATTTGTCCTGTATTTTCAACCTAAAATTGATATCAATAAAAGGGAAATCATTGGGGCTGAAGCTTTAATCCGCTGGCAACATAAGGAGCTTGGGTTGGTTTCGCCACTTGAGTTTATTTCTCTTGCGGAAGAAACAGGTTTGATACTACCCATAGGGGAATGGGTAATCCGTGCAGCATGCAAGCAGATTGCCAGTTGGGAGTCGATGGGCTTCAATAATTTACACATGGCGGTTAACTTGTCCGCCCGCCAGTTCAAGGAAGCGGATGTCGCGAAATTGATATTGGAATCCGCTATCCACGCCAATATCGATCCTGGAAAAATCGAAGTCGAAATTACGGAGAGTTTATTAATGGATGATACCGAGACAACATCATCCATGCTCAAGGAGCTTAAAGCCCATGGTTTAAATATATCCGTTGATGACTTTGGTACCGGTTATTCATCACTTAGTTATCTGAAACGCTTCAATATTGATACATTAAAAATTGATCGATCCTTTGTCAGAGATATCACTACCAATTCGGATGATGCAGCCATTGCTGCAGCCATCATCGCTCTCGGTAAGAGTCTGCGGTTAACGGTCGTTGCTGAAGGTGTAGAGACGGAAGAACAGCTTATGTTTCTGAAAACCAATGGTTGTCATCAGGCTCAGGGGTATCTTTTCAGCAAGCCATTACCGGATAAAGAATTTAATCAGTTACTGGAACAAATGAATTTTCCTCAGTCGCTCCCGCCTGCAGCAGAACTTGCCTGAAACTATTTTCTTTTCGTGGCTAGGGACTAGTGGCTCGGTGTTCGGGATGTTAAAAAGTGCTTGACAAGCCAGGACGATGAAATTTCATCCTTGACCAAGCACCAAGCACCAAGCACCAAGCACCAAGCACCAAGCACCAAGCACCAAGCACCAAGCACCAAGCACCAAGCACCAAGCACCAAGCACCGAATTTTGTATCCATGGCTCTCAATCATGTAGAATGCCGCGCTTGTATCAGGCTGAATATATAAGTTGCAATATATGCTAGAGTTAAACCCGTTGCTTTCCCGAATCAAAGATATACAGGAGCGGATTGCCGCTCTTAGGGGGTATCTTTGAGTACGATAATAAATCTGACCGGCTGGTTGAAGTTAACCGTGAATTGGAAAATCCGGATATATGGAATGATGCGGAAAAAGCACAGGCATTAGGTAAAGAACGTGCATCTCTTGAACGGATCGTCAAAACTATTGAGCATCTGGAATCGAATCTAGGGGATATTGAGCAATTACTGGTACTTGCCCGGGATGAAAATGATGCCGAGATGGCCGAGGAAATTACCGGTGACCTGGAACTTCTGGAGAAACAGCTCGTTGAATTGGAATTTCATCGGATGTTTTCCGGAGAGATGGATGCGAATGATGCTTTTGTTGATATTCAGTCCGGATCCGGCGGTACCGAGGCACAGGACTGGGCGGAGATGTTATTACGTATGTACTTGCGCTGGGGTGAGCAACATGGTTTCAAGACGGAATTGATTGAAGTCTCACCCGGTGAAGTAGCCGGTATTAAAAGTGCAACGGTTCGGTTCAAGGGTGATTATGCTTACGGTTGGCTGCGAACGGAGACCGGTGTACACAGGCTGGTGAGAAAATCGCCGTTTGATTCGGGAAATAGACGGCACACATCATTCGCTTCGGTCTTCGTCTCTCCGGAAATCGATGACAACATAGAAATTGAAATTAATCAGGCTGATCTACGGATTGATACCTATCGAGCCAGTGGAGCGGGTGGGCAGCACGTTAATAAGACTGACTCGGCTGTCCGTTTGACACATCTGCCAACCGGTATTGTTGTACAATGCCAGAATGATCGCTCGCAGCATAAGAATAAAGAACAGGCAATGAAACAATTACGTGCCAGGTTGTATGAACTGGAGATGCAAAAGCGGAATTCCGAGATGCAGGTCATGGAAGATTCCAAGGCAGACATTGGTTGGGGCAGCCAGATCCGTTCTTATGTGCTGGATCAGTCACGGATCAAGGATCTGCGTACCGGGATTGAGACAGGTAATACCCAGGCCGTGCTGGATGGTGATTTGGATAAATTTATTGAAGCGAGTTTGAAAGCGGGGGTTTGAAAATACGGGGCACGGTGTACGGAGTACGGGAAATTAAACTTGGCAAGTTAAGTTAAATAAGTCCTGTTGTCTCGATAACGAACACCGAGAACCGAGAACCGAAAATCAATGACTACTAATAACGAAAACGACTTACTTGCACAACGCCGGGCTAAACTCGACAAGCTGCGTGAGCAGGGTAATGCTTTTCCAAACGACTTCCAGCGTAATGATCTCGCCGGTGATCTGCATGCCAAATATGATGATCATGAAAAGGAAGTACTCAAATCAGAACCTGTACGTGTAAAAGTCGCCGGGCGTGTGATGAGTCGCCGGATTATGGGAAAAGCATCGTTTGCTCATATACAGGATATGTCAGGCCAGATACAGCTTTATGTCAGGCGGGATGAACTACCCGAGGGAGTTTATACCGAGTTCAAACAATGGGATATCGGGGATATTATCGGTGCCGAAGGTACGCTGTTTAAAACAAATAAAGGTGAGCTTTCGGTCGAGGTGAACACACTTCGATTGCTGACCAAATCACTACGTCCACTTCCGGAAAAATTTCATGGACTGACTGACCATGAAACACGGCATCGCCAGCGGTATCTGGATTTAATTGCCAATGAAGAGACGCGTCATACTTTTATTATCCGTTCGGAGGTGATTGATTTTGTCCGCAACTATTTAAGGCAGAAGAATTTCATTGAGGTTGAAACACCGATGATGCATGTCATCCCGGGAGGGGCTGCTGCGAGACCCTTTGCCACTTACCATAATTCACTGGACATGGAGCTTTATCTGCGTATCGCCCCGGAACTCTACCTGAAACGTTTAGTCGTGGGTGGCCTGGAAAAGGTCTTCGAAATTAATCGAAGTTTTCGCAATGAAGGTTTATCACCGAGGCATAATCCCGAGTTTACCATGCTGGAATTCTATCAGGCCTACGCGAATTACAATGATCTGATGGATCTGACCGAGGATATGATGCGTAAACTCGTCAGACACTTGACCGGCACGGAGATCATCAATTATCAGGATGAAAGCTATGATTTAAGCGAACCATTCCGGCGGATGACACTGCTGGACTCAGTTCTGCATTTTAACTCGGACATTAATGCCGCTGATTTGCAATCCATTGATGGCATACGGAGACTGGCCGATAATCTGGAAGTTTCTTATGAAGACAACTTCGGTGTTGGAAAGATCCAGGTCGAGATATTTGAAAAGACGGTCGAAACCCGTCTGATTGAGCCTACTTTTATCACCTGTTTCCCTACCGAAGTTTCACCTTTGGCTCGTAAGAACGATACTGATCCCTTTGTCACGGATCGATTCGAATTTTTTGTCGGGGGACGTGAAATTGCCAATGGGTTCTCCGAGCTTAATGACCCGGATGACCAGGCCGAGCGTTTCCGGCAACAGGTGAAAGAGAAAGAAGCCGGGGATGAAGAAGCCATGCATTATGATTCGGATTATATCACTGCCCTGGAATACGGCATGCCGCCAACAGCCGGTGAGGGTATCGGTATTGACAGGTTAGTCATGCTATTAACCAATACCGTCTCTATCAGGGATGTTATCCTGTTTCCCCATATGCGCCCCAAAGATTAGACGGGTCTTCAAAAGGCGCTGTTTTGGTAACAAAGACTGGCCACTAACTGGCTGAAATATATGATAAACATGGGTAGAGGTTAGGGTTGTCCGGGGAAATATAGATTGGATCCAAATATTGCTGATATCCTGGCCATGTCCGGTGGAGAAACTTTTTTTAAACCGACCTGTCCATTAGTGGGTAATTGTCAGTCATCATGCTGGATTAACTAAGCGTAATTCATGATTGACATACTGTAAAAAAAATAACACATTGAAACCTGCAATCCATAAAATGGATTGTATTCATTAACCAATTCAGGAGGATCCCCTGATGTCGAAAAAAACTACTTTAAAACCAATTGCTGCAGCTCTTGGTACGACCTTTGCGGTTTCTCTCATGGCCAGTCCTATGACCAACGCTGCTGAGAATCCGTTTAGCATGACCGAACTTTCCAACGGTGGTTACATGGTAGCCGGCGCTGAGGGAAAGTGTGGTGAAGGTAAATGCGGTG
>JANQEY010000315.1 GCA_028278125.1 bacterium
GTTGAACGATGCCCTCTATGGTATTCGTATTGTCCAGGCTTATGGCGGACAGAAACATGAAAAAGAATCCTTTGAAAATGCTACTCTTGGCCATTTCCGCCAGGCACTTCGTCGAGAACGGTTGAGAAGGATCATCAGCCCTCTCAATGAAGTTGTTGGAATTCTTGTGATCGCTGGAATTCTCCTTGTGGCAGGGGGGAAGGTACTCACAGGCAGCTGGCTATCATCCGATGATTTTGTCCGTTTCCTGGTTCTCCTGTTTGGACTTCTCAACCCGGTTGTCAGTCTTGGTGGTGTCCAGAGTAATCTGAAAGTTGCCGAAGGTGCTTCGAGGCGTGTATTTGATCTGATGGACGCCGAATATGCTATCAGCAATACAAAAGATAATCCTGTAGATAAGGTGAATTTCGATCAAGAGATACGGTTTAAAGATGTAAACTTGAAGTATTCGGAAGATCGTGATCTGGCTATTGAAGGTATTAATCTTGTTGTCAAACCTGAAGAGAATGTAGTGCTGGTGGGACGTTCGGGAGCGGGGAAAAGCACAATACTAAATATGATCCCCCGGTTTTATGATCCCTCAGCGGGTAATATTTCCATTGATGGTATAAATCTCAGGGATTTTGCCATATCCGGCTTGAGGTCGCAGATAGGTATAGTTACCCAGGAAGTGGTTCTCTTTAATGATACGATCCGGGCGAATATTGCCTATAACTTCCCGGACACGGCCCTTGAATCGATAGTCGATGCCGCAAAACAGGCACAAGCGCACGAATTTATTGTTGACCTTCCGGATGGATACGATACAAATATCGGTGATCTGGGCGACCGTCTCAGTGGAGGTCAGAAACAACGGATCAGTATCGCACGGGCATTATTGAAAGATCCACCAATTCTACTCCTTGATGAACCGACTTCAGCCCTTGATTCAGATGTAGCTGAAGAGATCATGAGGACATTGGAGAAGATATCATCTGGCAGAACGGTTATTAGTGCCACTCATAGGCTCTCATCAATCAGCTCTGCTGAACGAATTCTTCTTTTCGACAAGGGCAGATTGATCGCTGAAGGAAACCACCAAACCCTGTTTGACCAGAATGAACTGTATAGGGATCTCTGCCACCGTCAATTTGCGGCATAGGATTATCGTTAGCATTTTCTATTTCATGAACACAACTTTTCTCATTTCATTCATCTTTCCCGGAACAACAATATGAATAAAGTATATCCCGCTAGATAGGTTCGTTCCATCAAACATGAAGTTGTGATAACCTGTTGAATATTGATTTTCAGCCAGGGTCGCCACCCGTTGACCAAGAATGTTATTGATGTTGAGTTGCAGGTATGATGTTTCTGGCAGCCCAACCTTAATGACTGTTCTTGGATTAAAAGGATTGGGGTGGACTGATATCAATTCGTAATGTGTAGGAATATTTTTATTGGAGTTTTCATCCACTGGGGTTAAATCAACTGTAAAACTAAATACTTGCTCTGACCAGGTTTTCAAATTCCAAACATCTACTGCAGCAATATTCCACCAATATTGAGTGTTGTCGGTAACTGTTAATGTGAATTGCGCAGAAGAAGTAGAGTCTATTAAACTGGTTTCAACAGAATCCTCATCTTCCGATACAAAGATTTGATAATGTGACAAATCACCATCTGGATCAACTGCTTCTTCCCACTCGAGAACTACCTGTGCAGATTCTATAACACTTCCATTGACCGGTTGAAGAAGACTGAATGGCGAAGGTGGATGTGGTTCGTAAAATTCATAAATTCCAAATTCCTGACCGGCAGCGATATAGGCGATGTCACCTACCAGGGTAACATTACGAGCATAGCCGGGTGTATCATAAAAACCAACTTCCTGAGGTTCTTCCGGATTACTTATGTCGATTACCCGCAGGCCGTTACCAAAATCAGTAATATAGGTATAACCGCCAGACACATCTACGCTATAAGCCCAACTTTCAGTGTCGAAATAACCCACTGTTTGTGGGTTTTCCAGATTGCTGATGTCGATAATCCTCAGGCCATTATCATAATCGACAACACAAGCATAGTCACCTGATATAGCAACGTCTTGATCGCTACCCGGCGTTTCACAAGAACCAACTTCCTGCGGATCAGCCGGATCACTAATATCGATTATCATTAGACCGTTCCATCCATCGGCAAGATAAGCGTAATCTCCAGAAACGATCACACCAAGAACAGCGCCGGGTGAATCAAAGAAACCAATTTCTTGTGGATCGTCAGGAAGACTGATATCGATTATCCGTAATCCATTAGTAAAATCAGCGACATAGGCATATTCACCTGACACAACGACGTCCCGGGCAGTACCTGGGGTATCATACCAACCAGCTTCTTGAGGATCTGCAGGATTACTTACGTCAATTATCTGTAAGCCGAAATTCCCATCGGAAACAAAGGCGTAATCTCCAGACACGACGACATTATTAGCAGAACCCGGTGTATCATATAGACCAACTTCCTGCATATTTGCCGGATCACTGATATCAAATATCCGGAGGCCGGCACTCCCTTCGGCAAGAAATGCGTAATCACCTGAAACTGATGCGCAATATGTCCAGCCCGCCATAAAATAGGAACCAATTTCAAGTGGATCTTCCGGATTACTTATGTCAATAATCTGCAAACCGTAACTGCCATCTGCCACAAAAGCGTTGTCTCCGAGTACTACCAGACCTTGTGTATAGCCTTGTGTATCAAAGTATCCAACTTCTTGCGGGAATTCCTGGTTGCTGATGTCGATTATCCCCAGACCGCTTTCCCCACCTGCAATCAAAGCGTAATCGCCCGAGATTTCCAAATCATAAGACCTCTCGGGAGTACTTAAAATTCCAACTTCTTGTGGATTTTCCGGATCGCTGATATCGATTATCTGCAGCCAGGTTTCCTCCCATCCACAGGTTATATAGGCGTAATTTCCGGATAATGCTAAATCCCAGGCATCACCTTCAGTATTAAAGAAACCAACTTGCTGCGGATCTGCATAATTGCTGATGTCGATTATCCTTAATCCATAATCATAATCAGCAACATAGGCGAAGTCACCTGATAGTTTTACACCCCGAGCAATACCTGGCGTATCGTAAAAACCAACTTCCACTGGATTTTCCGGATTACTGATGTCAATTATCCGTATACCAGAATAAAAATCAGCGATAATGACGTATTCTCCGGAAATTACTATATCCGAAGCATGACCTGGTGTATCAAGGAAACCAACCTCGATCGGATCTATATGACTACTGATGTCGATAATTCTTAAACCGTAAGTATAATCAGCAACATATGCGTAATCTCCTGACACCGCTATGTCACAAGCAGTACCGGGTGTTTCGCAAAAACCAATTTCATGCGGATCTGCCTGATTGCTGATGTCAATTATCCGTAGACCTGAATAGTTATCTGCTATAAATGCAAAATCTCCTTGTAAAGCGATATTACTCGAACTAGTGTGCCAAATTCTACCGAGGCAGGAAATCCCTAAGCTATCCTGTGCCGTAGCCATCGAAGGAATAACTATCATTATGCACAACATCAAGAAAACCGAAAATTTCAGAGTTGTTTTATGATGTTTTCCTTGAATAGATAAATTTTTCATTTTCAAGTACCTTTCGGCAAAAGGCTGGTGAGGGTGTGCAATTTACATCGTTAAGTTTATCTATCACTTCAACTCGATTTCATGAAATCTGTCACTACTTTTATTATCATGCATAAAGATCAATATAATGAACAAGCTAAACCGGGGATTTTGTCAATGCAATGTGTGATAAATGTAAATTAAAATTTTCTTATGGTGATTGACTCTCAGTTTAACGCTGTAAAGGAGAATGATCTGTTTAGTGTGATGGTATTCTTGAGCGAGCGGATTTTCTTTAACTCTGAATCAGCAGGTACAAGAGAACGCTAGAAACCCTAGATCATTCAATTCGCGGCATAAAAATTACCGCCCGGGGGAAGGGACCCGAGCGGCAGGGTGCTATGAATGCCCGTGTTGGGCTGGGGACGGGATTCAAAGGGGAAAATCCCGCGTGGACACTTCTATCTATATCAAATCACAACTCCACAAAAGTTTCCGTCGAAATAGAGGATATATCGGTATATCCCAACACCTTTGCCTAATCTGAAGCCAAGCTTCCGTAATTGAACAGGATCAGTATGTTCAACTTTCAGCTGGACAAAACCGGAGTTTTCCGGACCATAACTTTCCACAGGAATATCCTGGCTGGAAAGAATGCTGAATTTTGATGTTGAAAAATCTCTAGCCAATTGATCTGACCTCAACACGGAAGTTCTCCACTTTGTATATGAGACACCCGAATTGAGGAATAAGTTGCATCAAAACTCCGGGAGTCATATTTAACACTGCTATGACATCTACAAAAACAACAAAGCTTCATTACCTCAACTATTCTGTACCGCGCAATTGCTCGTGCAGGTGGATAATGTTATTTTCATCGATTCAATAGTTTGAACGGGATATACGTTTAATGGCAGTTTTTACTGATACCCATGCGCACCTGACATGGAAAACTTACGATGGCAGGATTGGCGATGTTGTTGCCAGGGCAAAAAAAGCCGGCCTTTTAATGATTAATGATATCGGTACTGATCTTGAATCATCCAGGCGTGCTTGCGAACATGCAAAAAAGTTTCACGAGATCTATTTTTCCGCAGGCATTCACCCCAGTGATGCAGGGGCTGCCAAAGAAAATGATCTTGCTGAAATCGAAAATCTTTGCCTTGAAGAAAAGTGTATCGCGGTGGGTGAGACAGGGCTTGACTACTACCGTGATTTTACCAAACCGGAAGTTCAGCAAAACTACTTTCGTGAACAGTTGAGACTTGCGAAAAAGATTAACAAGCCTGTTATCATCCACGACCGCAAAGCAAGTGAAGATATTCTTAAAATCCTGGATGATGAAAAATTTGACGGTATTAATGGTCTTGGTGGTGTTTTTCACTGTTTCAACAGTAACGTGAAGATCGCGAGGGAAGTTTTAGAGAGGGGATTTTATATCTCGTTTACAGGTAATATCACCTTTAAAAAATCAGATCGTCCGGAGATTGCGAAGATAGTTCCCCTTGACCGTCTCCTCCTGGAAACTGACAGTCCATTTATGGCACCGGTTCCCCATAGAGGACATGACAACGAGCCTGCTTATATTCCCTATGTCGCCGCCACTCATGCAACAACCAGGGGCATATCGCTTGAAGAGGTCGCTGAACAGACAACCAGGAACGCGTTAAAGTTGTTTAATATTAAAAATATAGATATATAAGTAATGCCTCTATTGAAAAAATACAGGTATCCAGGAAATCGCCAGGTTGTGGAAGTAGCGCCATACTCCATGTTATCGCTCTATTATGATGATGTGATGGCACATGTTGATTACATGGAATGGGCAGACTACGCTCTCCGTGTTGCATCCAAGTTTGACAACAATATTAAGACAGTATCCGATCTTGCGTGTGGTACAGGAACTCTTGCTTTCGAAATTGCCAAAAGAGGGTATACCGTCACTGGTATCGATGGATGTAAAGAGATGGTTAACGAAGCTAAGAACACGGATATTCCAGTTTCCTGGAAGGTTAAATTCTATACCGGTGATCTCAGGTCTTCACCGCCTATAAAGGATCAGGATCTTGTACTCTGCCTGTATGATTCCATCAATTACCTGCTGGAGGAATCAGACCTTGAGCAGTTTTTCAAAGTGGTTAAAAACGTGGTGAAAAAAGAGGGACTTCTGCTGATTGATTGCAGTACCGAAAGGAATAGCCTGAATTATTTTGACGGTTATAATGATTCGGAGCTGATAGGGGATGCCGTAATACGAAGAAATGCTTACTATTCAGTCGATGATCGCATCCAGCACAATGAATTCGAGATTATTCCCGAATCCGGTACCGAGATATATTATGAGCACCACCGGCAGAGAATCTGGCCGATTGAATATATCAGTTATTGCCTGGAAACAAATGGATTTCAGATTTTAGGGATATATGACAAATACAGCATAGATCCCGGCAGTGAAAACAGTGATAGGGTACATTTTATCTCAAGACTTAAATGATTGAACTTGATAACATATCGAAGATATTTCCCAAGGGACGGGGTATCCACGACATCTCGCTGAAGGTGAACAAAGGTGAATGGGTGATAATGGTCGGCTCAGCGGGTGCCGGAAAAACCACAATCTTACGGCATGTTTACGGAGTCGAACAACCTGACCACGGCGATGTATCAGTAGGTGATATAACATTTTCCAGGATTCGCAACAGCAAGGTGGCGAAAGTCCGCAGGATGCTGGGGATTGTAGACCAGGACCTCTCGCTGATGATGGATAGAACCGTTGAGAAAAATATCTGCATCGTTGGTGAAATTCTCGGATGGCCGAAGCAGAAGACAAGATCAAGGGCACTTCGTGTTCTTAACCAGGTTGGTTTATATGCCCACCTGGATGCCTACCCTGACACTCTCAGTTACGGTGAACGTCGCAGATTGGCAATTGCTCGCGCGCTTGTAGCTGAACCGTTTGTTTTGATAGCTGATGAACCTCTAGGGCATCTCGACAGGAAAAATGCGATGGGCATTGTTGAACTTCTCAGCCAGGTACATGGATCGGGGATGACCCTGTTCATTACGACCCACCGCCTGGAATTGTTTGAAGGTCAGCCGGTCAGGGTGATAAAACTCGAGAATGGAAAAATTATCCAATGAGACGCTTATCCTATTATTTCCGTGAAGGATTCAGGATTTTTTCCCGTTCAGGCATCACCGGGATGTTAAGTATTTTTGCTTTTGCCATTCTTGCATTTACCGGTCATGCAATCTGGGTCTCAAATTCAACCCTTGAATCCGCTCATCACCAGGTTTTATCAATGTTTGACCTTGAAGTATACCTCGTTTCCAGCGAAACAGGCAAAGCAGATTCCCTGGCGGCCCTTTTCTCAGAGCGAGAAGCAGTTATCTCAACCCAGGTAATCAGCAAGGAAAATGCTGCTGAAATTTTTTCAGGTGAATACGGTGAAGAATTATTTAGCTTACTGGAAGAAAATCCCTTACCGGCATCAATAATTATCACTTATAGCCCAGGCAGTGTCGACCGTGAATTCCTGGCATTGGAAGCACTTGAAATTGCTACACTCGAAGATGTCGATGAGGTGATCTATGAAGGCGAATTGCTGGAACGGATCGAGATCGTTGCAGGTAAAACAAAGCAGATTCTGACAATAAGCGCGGTTGGAATTCTGCTGATAGCATTGATTCTCACCATGCAGGCGGTTCGTGTTGCCGCGAAATCGGTAAAAGCCTGGGTACGTGCTGTTATCCTGGTTGGTGGATCAGGTGCACAGTTAAAAGTACCGTTTATGATTTCGGCAAGTTTTTCAGGACTGATTGGAAGTATTGTCGGAACCTTGATTGCCCAGGTATTGCTGAGCTGGAGTGAAAATTTATATGGTCTGATCCCGGCATTTAACTGGGAGATATCAATTATTGTGGTTTTACTGAATATTCTCATCGGATCAATTGTTGCCTTGATAGCCGCGCCACGAGGGTTGGAGCATACTCCTGTCGTATGACTTTGATGAATGAACAGCGATACCATATATTCAAAGTTGTACTAGAATCGGAATCTTAGAATGATGTTATTTCGTAATTACCCGGAGCTTACAAAACGCCAGAACAGGATTTTTGAAACCCTCCTGGAACTGTTTATCTCGGAGGCCAAACCTGTTGGTTCTTCCCAGATGGCGGTGAAATCAGGAATCGGCTTGTCACCGGCTTCCATCAGGAAGGTTATGGCTGAGCTTGAAGACCTGGGCCTTGTTAAAAGAAGTCATGCTTCATCCGGCCGCATTCCGACTGATTTTGGATACGGGTATTATGTCGATGTGTTAATGAGGAAAATTGAACTTTCTCACTGGGATAAGAGGGCTATCTCTTCTACACTGGAAGATGCCGGTCATGGCGGTTTGGGTGAAATCCTCAAGAGAACAAGTGTTGTCCTCTCCCGTGTAAGTATGCTCATCTCAATCGTGATTCCACCACCACTGGTTGAACAGGTTCTTCTCAAGATTGACCTTGTACGTGTGTCGAGTACCAAGCTGATGATAGTCCTGTCAATACGTGATGGCGAAGTTAAAAGCCTGATGATGGATTTAGACCAGGAAACCAGGGATCATGAGATTGAAACTGTTTCAATCTTGATCAATGAACGTCTCGCCGGATTAACTCTTGGGGAAGTTAAAAAGACAATCAGGGAGCGTCTTTCCTACACACCTGGCTTGAACGAAAAATTGATCGAAAATCTTATCGATGTCTCAAACAAGTTGTTTACATCTGCTGAAGAGGAGAAACTTTACCTGGGTGAAAATCATCATGTAATGTTTCAACCCGAATTTAGTGATTCGGGAAGAGTGCGCGAAGTGTTTGAGGTACTGGAGAATCAGCAGGCTATCGTTAATCTCCTGCAGAGTGGAAATCACGCAACATCAGAAGGGATAAGGATTGGAATCGGTAGGGAATTGAACAGGGAGAACCTCGATTATTGCAGCTTTATAGCGACTGATTATCTAATTGATAATTTGTCTGGTAAACTTGGAATAATTGGTCCAAAGCGGATGAATTATGCCAGGCTTAGTTCACTTGTGAACTATACTGCGGATATCATTCAACAGAATTTCGGAAAATAATTTCTTTATATAGACTAATTTCAGCAACATGGATGTAAATAGACGATGAAAAAAGAAACATCAAAAAAATCCTCCAGTCAGAAGAGGAGTACTAAACAATCTAAACCAAAGCGTCCAAAAGCAGATCCGGGTATTGAGAATAATCTTGATCCTGCTTCTGAAGGTGAAAATTCGGTTCATGATAGTGTAGAGATCACAGAGGAAAATAATCGAATTGAGCAACTGATACAGGAAAAGCAGGAAATCCAGGACCAGATGCTCAGGAACGCCGCCGAATTTGAAAATTATAAAAAGCGGAGGATCGCCGAACAGGAACGACTTTCAACTTCTTTAACGGAAGGATTAATTCGGGATCTTCTGCCGGTAATTGACGACCTTGACCTGATGATCCAAAATGCGAATTGTTCAGGAAATGAAACAGCGGTGCTGGATGGAGCAAAACTGATCCGTGAAAAGCTGTTTGATCTGCTCAAGAGAAGAGGTCTGGAAGAAATAAATGCAGAGGGTCAGCAGTTTGATCCGGAGTTTCATGAAGCCTTAATGCAGCAACCCAGTGAAGATGTTGAACCTGATACTGTCCTGATGGTTCAGCAGACAGGTTATATGTTAAAAAATAAGCTGCTTCGTCCCAGTAGAGTTATTGTATCAACTCAAGTTGAAAAAAAGCACCAGGAGTAATACGTGGCAAGTGATAATTATTATGAGGTTCTGGGTATTTCACGCGACGCGGATGCTGAAGCTATAAAAAAGGCATATCGCAAGCTTGCCATGCAATATCATCCTGACCGTAATAGCGAGGATCCAAAGGCCGAGGAGCGGTTTAAGGAGATTGGTGAAGCGTACGCTGTATTATCCGATCCGGATAAACGCAGCCGGTATGACCGATTCGGAAAAGCTGGATTGGGTGGTGCCGGTGGTTATTCCGGTGGAATGGAAATTGATCCCTTTGAAATTTTCCGTTCCTTTATGGGTGGCTTTGGATTTGGTGACATTTTCGGTGGCATGGGTGAATCGCAATTCGGTTCCAGGCGCAGGAGAAAAAAAGGCGGCGATCTGCAGATAAACCTGGCGCTTTCCCTCGAAGAAATTAATGAGGGAGTGACCAAAAAAATTCGTGTTTCTCGATATAATTTATGCGAATCCTGCGATGGGAGTGGTGCCCAGTCGGGCTCAGACGTTATTGATTGTCCCACATGCCACGGGAGGGGAGAAGTTCGCCAGGTGACCAGGAGTCTGCTTGGCCAGATGGTAAATATAACTACCTGTCCGAACTGCAATGGGTCGGGAGAAGTAGTACAGAATCCATGCGATGATTGCAGGGGAGAAGGACGTGTTCGCAGTGAAGCACCGGTAACAATCGAAATTCCTGCCGGTGTCCAGGAAGGGAATTACCTGACAATCCAGGGTGAGGGTCATGCCGGTCCAAGAAATTCTATCTCAGGCGATCTGATTGTCATTATTAAAGAAAAAGATCATGCACAGTTTGAGCGACATGGTGATGATGTTTTAATGGACCTGAAGATATCTATCCCGGATGCGGTTCTCGGCACTACTGTCGAAGTGCCTACCCTCGATGGAAAGGTAGCTTTGGACATCAGCGCAGGTATCCAATCTGGAAAACTACTTCGCCTCAGGGCAAAGGGAATAAAACATTTGAACTCTTCAGGTTCCGGAGACCAGTTGGTCAGGATTCATGTCTGGATACCCCAGAAAGTCAGCGGGAAAACCAGGGAATTGTTTGAAAGTATGATCGAGTCTGAACAGTTGAGTCCACCTGAGCCATCTGAAAAGGGATTTTTTAAAAAGGTGAAAGACGCGTTTTTCGGCAGCTAGTAATTAACAAACAATTAAAGCGTATCTAAATGTATGCTCTCACTTGACTCTAAATATTGATACCACTACCATACTGGATGGATTAAGATAAGTAATATGTGGTGAAGTTGTATTTTATTAATTAGATAAAGAGGACTCATAGAAGACACAAACTCGGTCTACTCATGCTCAATCGGGACAAACCAAGGTTCGCGTTGACGGGTTCAGAAACCAGGTCGATGCTTGTATTGGGTGGATTACTGCTGGTTGGTCTAATTATTGTCCAGGTCAAGAGATACCAGGAAAAAGATCTTAACTCGATAGTGATCAAGGGGGCTGAAGAGTTAACCGAACTCCCTGTTGAAAATAATTCCGGGGAACCGTCTCTCAAGATTCCAGATGACGAAATTGAATCCCCTGGAGAAGCGCTAAACAGGTCACAAATTGCTTATCTTGATGAAGAATCTGAAGAAGCTCTAAAACCACCGTTAGTGCGAATAAATGACAAAATTGATCTGAATAATTGTACCGTTAGTGAACTTGAAACATTGCCCGGGATTGGACCTATCATTGCCGGGAGAATCATTGAATACAGGCAGCAGTTTGGAAATTTTCAAAGTCTGGAAGATCTACTTCTGGTTAAAGGAATTGGAACAAAGCGTCTCGAAAAAATAGCACCATTGGTGATAGTAAAGAATAGCGGAGATTAGTCAAATGGCTAGTGACATGCAACCAAAAGGAAACTGGATATTCAGAATCCTGATTATAGTTCTCTTTGTTGTTATGCTGACGAGTATAAACTATCCGAAAAAATTATGGAATGAGCAGGATGATCTGACCTTGGATTCACGTGAGCGGATGGAAAACCTTAACTACGTAGTTCAGCGTTATTTCGAAGTTAAGGGATTTTATCAGCCGAATCTTGATAGTCTTCTCAGCTTTATAAAATCGGATTCAATTACCGTTACCCGCCCGCTATATGAAATTGAACGCTTATCTCTTTTTGATGCCGATAGTGATTCTTTCCTGATCGGTTTCCTCGACAGGTTCCATTATGAAAAACTTGATGCTGAACTTGTTACTGAAGATTCCCTGGTGATCTCGATGGTTCCAAAGGAAGATTTTACTGGCGTAATCACTCCAGCTAAAATGGCAATGGTTGCTGAAAAGGGAATACAGTCTTATGAACGAGGGAAAGGTGATGACGATATTTACCATATCGTATATTCCCGCGGAAAAATTCAAAGATATGATATTCCTTTTGACACTCTCGTCATCCCCTCGATTGACTATTTAATCTATAGGGATCTCGATGAAATAGTCCAGGATCCTATCACGACCGAAAAATTTGAATTGACAATGAATGCCAGGATTACTGTTGAGGGTAAAGTTGAATATAAGGATTTGAAAGATCCTGAGACTGATCTTCCTTTACTCGAAAATGAGCTGATGTCCAACCTCCTGGTGAATAAACTTGCACGTTCAGCGAGGGCAAAACTTGACGCTGCCCTCAAGAAAGATTCGACTCTTTATGAACAGCAGCTATCGCTCCAGAGTGATTATATGGAAGTTGAGTTGAGTACCCTTCGTCCGGGTAAAGTGATTGAGATCGACCAGTCTAAAGAAATCTCAATACCTCTGGACGAAGTTGGTACCTATGATGATGAAGCTTTAATCAAAAAGGAACTGTTCCACACGGTATATGACAGCCTGATTCGTGTATGGACCGATTGGCCGCAAGTCCAGGAAAGATTCGGTACATACACTTTCCTCGAAAGCTATGGTTTAACTAAACTGGATACAATCGGTATTACAATCCAGCCGCCGTTTGCCGAAGAATATAGTTTGCCGGCATCCAGCCTGCTTGATAAAATATTCAGTGTTGGACCGATTGAGAACCCGGGGAATGTCGAAAATAATGACCTGTCCTGGGATGAAAAACGCTAAAAAGTGAAAGTTTTTTACTGTACTGCCGAATAAATTAGTGAATACTTTCTGTTTTTACATCTCGTAGTCAGATGGATATCATCTTTAATATCCGATGATATCCATAAACTTTTACCATTGACTGAAAAGCTGGAACGTGAAGGAATTTGTTCAGAAACCACCTGCCCAGTTCAGGATTCGCTGGGAAAAGGATGAACTGATCCTGGAAGAACTGACAAGCGATTCCGGGTATATTGAACGATCCCGTCCAGGGATCGCATCATCCTCCACACCTGTTGTTGTAACACACCCCGAATCAAAAATCCTGCTGTCTGAGTCACTTAAGAATATTAAAAAGAAATGGTTGGGAACTGAACACGCTCTCGATGTAGTATTATCGCCGCCTTGGGGATCAGCATGGTTGTTCGATGTTGGTTCATTATCAAACGACCTTTTAGATGAGCAGGTAACCTGGGAACTTCGTCAAAGGTTGACAGAATCACTTGATCATTTTTTATTTTCATGGTTCCAGCGTGAAGAACAGGTATACGCAGTTGCCATTCGCCCGGATTTTATCGAATTCTGGGAAAAACTTTCCCGTAAGCATAATATAACTCTTGGCAGCATCTCCAATATTTCCGGTTTATTACCACCTGAAACGGAAGTTCAGATTGATCTTCTGGAGATTTATGAAACCTGGAAAGAGTCCGATAAATCCGGTGTAAAAATTTCGGATGATATCGCCCAGCCAAAGGTTGTTGAGTCTGTTGCAGAAGAAGCTGCTGAGCGGATAAAATCCGAACCACCAGAAATGCTTTATGTTTCAACGGAAACAGATGAAGAACCTCCTGAAGAAAAACCTGAGGAACCTGAAGAACCTGAAGCAGAAGAAAAATTGGATGCTCCGGTTGAAGAGGAAATAAAGACTGAACCTGTCATCGAAGAACAAGAACCAGATCTGGATACCGAAGAGGAACAGGAAGATGAGTTTGACGATGAATATTTTAAGCCAAAACGACGTACTCCTGTTATAATCGGCGTGATCGTGACTTTCCTGGTTATCGCTGCAATAGCTGTGTTTATGTTCCGGGATAAAATATTTAAGCCTGGCCTGGTAGTTCCTGAAGTTGCCGAAGAGGTAGAAGAAGTTCCCGTCGATCCATATGTGGGATCAGCTGCGATGACCTCGGCAAGTTTCCTCAAAGACATATTCAGGATCGCAGACAGTACAAATATCAGTTTGCTGACTGTGATGCTCGTGGATAATAATATTCGCTGCAAATCAACAGGTCGTGTTGATCAGTTTGAAACATGGGCTGCGAAAGTAGCTGAGATGCAAGGCATAGACATAGCAAATATTTCGGATCCGGTTCCAAACTCGCCCGGTCCCCTGGTTACCTTCACAATACAGCCTGAAGCTGAATCTTTGATGGCGGCTACTCAGTTTGTAGAGAGTGTAACCGGAATTGGTGCTGTAGTTAAACGCAATTCAATTACTTCATTATCATCCAGCCAGGTTATCAACCTGATGGACGACCTGGGAATGTCCCGTCACCGCCCCTACAGGCTATCATTCCACAAGATCGGTACAGACCGTTACGATGTGTTGGCTATGCCGTGAGACTTACCGGTGGTGAAGGTAAAGGGAGAAAACTATTAGCTCCTCCCTCCACAGCCCGTCCAACTCCCTCCAGGGTTAGAGAATCTCTTTTTCAAATACTTTCAGATTCATTGCCTGGATCGCGTGTGCTTGATCTATTTGCCGGATCAGGTTTACTGGGACTGGAATCTCTGGCCAGGGGAGCTAATGAAGCAGTATTTGTCGAATCAAACAATAAAGCCTGCAACATAATAAAAAAGAACATAGATCTTTGTGGATTCACCACTTCTTCCAGCATTATCAAGGGTGATGTGTTCAAAATTCTTGATCGTTCACACCTTTTTTCTCATCCATTCGACCTGGTGTTCGCTGATCCTCCCTATGAACGGGATTATCTTGAGAAACTACTAGGGTTGCTGGCAAATCCGGGTATCGTGAATCCTTCAGGCAAAATTATATATGAAGCCGCAGCAAGGAAGCCTACCCAGGTACCTGCAGGTTTTCGATTAGATTTAGACAAGGTTTTTGGCGATACCAGGATTCTCTTTTTCCAAGTTGATTTCTGACGAGAGAAAAAATCCCGGCATTATAAATGCCGGGAAAGGGGTCCCCACGCTGAACCAGAAGTTGGGGGTCATGAGCCGGAGCCGGTTGAACTCATGGCGTGAACGCTTCGTGCTCAAACGCGGGGGTCATGAAACGCCTTTATTCTTGTATGGCAACTATTGTGCCCCTTGCAGGAGAAAAACGCGAAGTGTTGTAAATATGTTATCTAATGTCTAAAGGGGAGCCTAATGCTTTATAATGCATGTAGCATAATGAAGCATAACATTTAATCGGATGGTTCGTAACGCTACTTATCTATAGATCTAATGTCACCATTTTGAAATTATTGATATAAAGTTGAATATTCTCATTGCCTTATAAATGAAAGCATTTAAACTAGAATGTTTCTTATTGTATTATAATAATTAGTAAAGTTTGTTCTGATATTGTTTAAATATTCATGATCTTAAAAAACAATTAGTCTCGGATAAACTTAATAGAATTATTCTGGACTTGCCCATTCATCACCTATTAAGTATAATTACTCGTTTAGGGGAAAATAAGATGATTTCGAGTTTAACAGGATTCGGGCGCTCGGAAGTACAGGACGGCAACTTACGATATAGTATTGAAATTAAGTCAATTAACAGCCGTTTTTTCGAAATGTCAACTCGTACACCAAGAAGTATCGCGAGTTTTGACAATGATCTGCGCCAGAAAGTAAAAAATAGAATTGCCCGTGGAAAGATATTTCTCCATATATCAGAACCACGGGAGTCCATAAGAACCAGCAAGTTCGGTTTTGATCCGGAAATAGTGCAGGGATTTGTCAACCAGCTTCGTGATGTGGGCCAGAAAACCGGTTTGCAGGATAACCTTGGGTTGACTGATCTAATTTCACTGTCGGAATGGTTTTCTCCTGAAGAAAGTGATGAATTGACGGATAAACGGATGGAGCTCGTGTTCCAGGGTCTTGAAGCTGCCATTGACGATTTTATCGAAATGAGCAGGGAAGAGGGTAAAAACCTTGCGAACGACCTGGAGAATCGTGCTCATCAGATAGATAAGCTGGTTGAAAATATCGATGATAAGGCTTCAGTTAACCGTGAATCGCAGCTTGAACGTCTAAAAGAGAGAATTACGAAGTACCTCCAGATGGAAAATCTTGACCAGGGAAGGCTTGAGCAGGAAGCTGTGCACATCGTGGATCGAATAGATATAACCGAAGAAGTTGTCCGGATGCGCAGTCATATCAAGCAATTCCTTGATTCTCTTAAAAATGGTGGTCTGGTGGGAAAACGGCTGAATTTCCTTCTCCAGGAGATGAACAGGGAAATTAATACAATGGGATCAAAGGCTGCTGCCCCGGAAATCTCAACCTGGGTTGTTGACGCCAAGGAAGAGCTTGAAAAAATCCGTGAACAGGTACAAAATGTCGCTTGATCTGGATAAAAAAACCGACCGTGGCAAGCTGATTGTGTTTGCGGCGCCATCCGGCGGCGGAAAATCAACCATAATCAGCAGCATTATGGAAAATATCAGCGAGTTGAAGTTTTCAGTGTCAGCGACAACCCGTCCTCGCCGGGAAGGAGAGATAGAGGGAGTTCATTATCACTATTTGTCTGATGAGGAATTCAGAAGAAGAGTAGACCAGGGCCATTTTATCGAGTATGAGGAGGTACATGGCAAGTTGTACGGTACCTTAAAGACAGATGTGGAAAAAGCTCTTGAAGACGGGAAAAGCCTGGTTTTCGATCTTGATGTTCTGGGCGCTCTATCGATTAAAAAATATTTTCCCGAAGCACTGTTGATATATATAGATGTGCCGTCAGTTGAAGTATTAAGAGAAAGATTGTTAGAGAGAAATAGTGAAAATAAGGATGAGATTGAATTTCGTTTAACACGGTATGAGTTTGAACACAATAAGGCAAAACATTTTAATCATATAGTGATGAACGATAATCTCGAAAGAGCCTGTCTGGAAGCAGCAGAAATCGTAAAAAAACACATTGAACCGGAACTACCGGTAGAGAAATAAGGAGGAGAACATTGAGTCACGAAATGTTTCTTGCCGAGGATTTTATTACTAAAACCAAAAACATCTATGAAGCAATTATGATCATCTCTAAACGTGCACGTCAAATAGGTGAAGCGCATCGTAAGGAGATGGATTCATATTTAAGCCAGGTTGAGATGATGGAAAAATTTGAACAGGGTGAGGATGAGGGAATGATCGAGGATGCGCCTGTCCAGCATGATCCTGTTCTACAGTTCGAAAAACCGACTATTCTGGCATTACGGCAGATGATTTCTGAGAAACTTGAAGTCACTAAACCAGAATCCGAGGAAGAATCCGAATCGGCTGGTGGGGAAGGTGAAGCAGCAATCCCGTTCCCGGCGAAGATTGATCTTTTCAGTGAAGAAGAATCTGAAGAAGAAGACGAAGGCGTCTAAATAAATGAGCGATCCTGTATTAACAGGAAGAAAAATACTGATTGCCGTAAGTGGGGGAATCGCTACGTATAAAGTAGCGGAAGCAGCCAGGCTTTTCAAAAAGCGTGGTGCAGATATCCGTGTGATGATGACGGAAGCGGCAACAAGATTCGTTCATCCAACAACATTTTCGACAATCACCGGCAACAGGGTTGGCCTTGATCTGTTTAACGAAACGGGTGAACCGCAGGTTGATCATCTCGATATGCCCCATTGGGCTGATGTTATCCTCGTGGCGCCGGCAACGGCAAACCTGATTTCAAAACTAGCATGCGGAATCGCTGACAACCTTGTATCGACCGCCCTCCTGGCAGCCAGGTGCCCGATAGTTTTCGCTCCGGCGATGAACACTTCCATGCTCGAAAACCCTGCTATCAAGGAAAACCTGAAGACTCTTAAAAAACGGGGATATATCCAGGTAGGTCCGGATTCCGGCGATATGGCTTCACCGGGAGAACAACCCGGGCCCGGCAGGATGAGCGAACCGGAAGAAATCGAATCTGTCATCCTGCGATTATTAGCAAAAGAGACTAAACTCAGCGGGAAAAATATTGTCATTACAGCCGGTAGAACTGAAGAGAATATTGATCCTGTAAGAGTGCTGACAAACCGTTCCAGCGGCAGGATGGGTATCGCTCTTGCCAATGCAGCTCACCACATGGGTGCGGATGTTACCCTGGTACATGGAGCGATGGAAGTTTTACCACCCGACGAGGTTAACTGTATTCCGGTAATCAGCGCGAGGGATATGCTGAAAGCATGTACAAAGGCTGTTCCTACTGCCGACATAGTTATTTACGCCGCCGCGGTAGCTGACTGGAGACCAAAAAGTTCTCAGAGTAAAAAGGGTAAACGGTCAAAATCAGATGCACCGGTAATTGAACTGGTTGAAAATCCCGATGTCGCTAAAGAAACTTCAAAACTGGGTAAAGGTTTGAAGATAGGTTTTGCCCTTGAGAATGAAGACAAACCTGAGTCAGCAAAGAAAAAACTCAAGGCCAAAAATCTTGATGGAATCTTTTTGAATATATTGTCCGCGATGGGATCACCGGACAATAAGCTGACCTGGATCCCAGGTGATGGGAAAATAGATAAAAGTAAACGGGCGCCTAAAGATAAACTGGCAGAATGGGCTCTGGATAGAATTGCCGGTTTGCTGGAAAATTAGCCCTGTAAGTATTTAGAGCATTTCTTTAAAAAGAGATCATTCCTGTTAATGATGCCGTTCATTATTAGAATGAAACACTTCTCAATGTTGTTTTGCTTGCTGTGATATTTCATGATTGATAACGATAAAAAGAAAGAAGCCCTGAAATTCCTGGCTCAGAAATACGAATCTTCGCCGGAAATATGGATTTCTCCCGCTGAAGCTGAACCTGCAGGATCAGCTAGAGTAGCTAATACAGAATCTCCAGCAGTAGAATATATTTCAGAAACATCAAAGGAAAACCTGGAAAGCGTTCCAGGTTCAGGAATACAAGCCATGCCCACA
Source organism: bacterium (assembly GCA_028278125.1). Next base: position 18,603 of record JANQEY010000315.1, read on the forward strand.
ACATCTGCCCCGGAACCGGAACCGACTATACCTTTGCCAGGTCAAATAGAAGATGCGTTTCCTGCCTACAAGGATATTAACAGTTTTAACAATGCTGTTAAGAATTGCCTGAGATGTCCATTGGGAAAAACCCGGACTAAGTTTGTTTTTGGAGTTGGTGATCCCAACGCTGACCTGGTTCTCATTGGTGAAGCACCCGGAGCCGATGAAGACAAACAGGGAGAACCTTTTGTCGGCAGGGCGGGGAAATTACTGGATAAAATCCTGGAAGCTATCAACATGAAACGCGGTGAGAATGTATATATCGGGAACATTCTCAAATGCCGTCCACCAGATAACCGTGATCCGAAACCTGATGAAGTGGAACGTTGTGAACCCTACCTTGTAAAACAGTTACAACTGATTCAGCCCAAACTCATTGTCGCACTTGGCAGGATTTCAGCGCAGACGTTATTAAGAACAACACAATCTCTCACCAAGCTGCGTGGTGATATTCACGATTATCACGGGATACCTTTCCTGGTGACGTATCATCCAGCTGCACTATTGAGAAATCCGCATTGGAAACGACCGGCATGGGAAGATTTTCAGAAGGTTCAATCAATGATGGAAAACGGCTGATACAGATATGAAACTCGAATTGTATTTATTATATTACTGTACTGAGAAGTACTTGTTTTAATCGACGTAAACTACATTATTACAAATAATAACATCTCATTCGGGTAATTATATTTAATGAACGACACCCCCAGACAAAAATCCGGAAAAAGGAAGAAAGACACCGAAGCCAGGGTGCCTCCCAGCGATCTGCAGGCGGAACAGGCTGTTTTGGGATCAGTCATTCTCAGTGACGTGGCATTGGCAAAAGTGACTGATTATGTAAGTGCAGAATCGTTCTACTGGAAGAAACACTCACTGATTTTTGATGCAGTGATGAGTCTTACTAAACGTAGTGATCCAGTTGACTTTGTCACTGTATCACACGAGTTAAAGAAAATGGATTCTTTAGAGGAAGTTGGTGGTGATTATTACTTATCTGAACTAACAGAAGCTACTGCTCTGCCTTTTAATGCAGATTATTACGCAAAAATCGTTGAACAAAAATATCTACTTCGAAAATTGATTGAAGTTGGCGCTGAAATCGGAGAAAATGCCTTTAACGCCTCAGCTACTCCCGAAACAGAGCTAGATGTAACAATTACTAAATTGTTTGAACTTCAAAAGACACACAAACAAGGTGGCTACCGAGATCTAAATACAATTTCCCATACTACTATGGAGGAACTTGAACGTCTGAAAGCTTACAAAGGAGAGATAACGGGAGTAACCTCAGGATTTCCAAAGCTTGATGATAAAACAGGTGGATTCCAGCAATCTGATTTGATTATTCTTGCCGGAAGACCTTCAATGGGTAAAACGTCATTAGGATTGTCCTTTGCATATAATGCCGCAAAATATAAACGAATTCCGGTCGGTGTAATTTCGCTTGAAATGAACGCGCGTCAGATTGCGATGCGATTGTTAAGTTTTGAATCAAAAATTCCACTATATACAATCCGCAGTGGTAGGTTTTCCGATCCTCAATGGCGCAAAGCGATTGAATCGATTTCTAATATTTCTCAGCTACCAATATATATTGATGAATCATCAATTCAATCTATCACCGATATTCGCGCAAGAGCCCGTCGCCTTCAGATGCAGTACAATGTCGAAATGATCGTCCTTGATTATCTTCAGCTGATTCAACCACCTGACAGGATTGAAAGCCAGCAGCAGTTTATTGCCAATGTCAGCCGCCAGCTTAAAGGTCTGGCAAAGGAACTGGATATTCCCATAATAACAATTAGTCAGCTGAGCAGGGCAGTTGAAACACGTGGCGGCAGTAAAAGACCCATACTATCAGACCTGAGAGATTCTGGGGCAATTGAGCAAGATGCTGATGTTGTAATGTTTGTCTACAGAGAAGCTTATTATAAAAGGCAAGAGGGGGAAAAAATTGATCCAAATGATGAAGACGAGAATAAAACTGAAGTCATCATTGCCAAGCAAAGAAATGGCCCTACTGGTACAATCGAACTAGTCTTTATGGATCAATTTGCTTTATTCGCAAATTTGACCAAGGATGTACAACCGAGACCCAGGCAGTCAGATGAACAAGGTATTCCATTCTAAATGAGTACGTTGGAAGAAAAAGATAGAACAGTTGATTTTTCCGATCTGGATCTCCCGGAAAGTGTCATCAATCGTCTCGATGAGATTGTCGATCCGCTCGAGGATACTCTCAACAAACGACAATGTACTCAGATCAAAAAGGCTTTCCATTTTGCCGCTAAGGCACATGGTGGGCAAACCCGTATTTCAGGCGATGCGTATATAACACATCCGCTTGAAGTCATGGGAATCCTTTCCACCCTCCAGGTTGATGCTGTTACCCTGATTGGTGCACTTCTCCACGATGTTGTTGAGGATACTGGATTAAGTGTTGAGGATGTAGCCCGGGAATTTGGGCCTGTTGTCGCCTTGCTTGTTGATGGTATGACAAAACTTTCCACCCTGGTATATGATGCTCGTTCAAATGAAGAGCGTCAGGCCGAGTATTTCCGGAAAATGCTCCTCTCAATGGCGCAGGACTTGAGAGTAATCCTGATAAAACTGGCGGACAGGTTGCATAACATGCGTACCCTGGAAGTCATGCCTCAAAAATCCAAGATGAGAATTGCCAGGGAAACACTTGAAATATATGCCCCGTTGGCGCACCGTTTCGGTATTGGTAAAGTAAAATGGGAACTGGAGGACCTATCACTAAAGGTTCTCGATGAAACCTCATATCGAAGGATAGCTGAGCGTGTCTCCATGCGCCGTGAAGAGCGAGAAGGAGCTTTGGGGAATGTAGTAAAACCTTTAGAGTCCAGGCTGAAGCTTGAGGGAGTAAATGCAAAAGTAATTGGCAGAGCGAAGCATTTCTATAGCATTTACAATAAGATCAAACGTCGCGGAAAAAGCTTTGACGAAATCCTTGACCTCCTTGCAGTACGTGTTATTGTGGAGACTATCCCGGATTGTTACCGCACCCTCGGTGTTGTTCACAGCATGTTTACACCCATTATTGAACGCTTCTCAGACTATATTGCCATGCCAAAAGGCAACATGTACCAGTCTCTGCATACAAAAGTAATCGATAATGGTGGCCGTACGGTTGAGGTGCAGATTAGAACAGCCGAGATGGACCAGATTGCGGAAGTAGGAATTGCCGCTCATTGGAGATATAAAGAAGGCGAAGGGGATAAAACCCTCAAGCAGGATACACTTGCAGACTACTACCGCTGGCTGCGCCAGGTTATTGAGGGATCGCGTGAAGAGGATACCAGCGAAGAGTTTATGCAGACACTCCGTACAAACCTTTTCACCGATGAAGTATTCGTCTTTACCCCCAAGGGAAAATTGATTCAACTGCCAAAAGAATCTTCACCAATAGATTTTGCTTTTGCTGTTCATACAGATGTAGGACTGCATACGCTTGGTGCAAAAGTTAACGGTAAAATGGTTCCCCTGGACTACATTCTTACCAGTGGTGTTACGGTTGAAATTCTAACCAGTACAACCGCTCGTCCGAGCCTGGATTGGTTGAGGTATGTAAGGTCGAGCAGGGCAAGGTCAAAGATTAAGCGGTTCTTCAGGCAGACACAGGTTGAAGAATCCATCCGTATAGGAGAGGAGATCCTGAGGCGGGAACTTTCGAAACACCATAAGAAGACCACACGAAAAGTAATCACCGAATTGGTCGAGAACTGGGGTTTTGAAAGCGCGGAGGCATTTTTCGCGGCTATTGGAGCCGGAGATCTTTCACCGACAAGGATAGCCCGTAAATATGTTGGGGAAGAGATTGAGGAAAAGAAAGAACCGGAACCGCCTGGTAAAGGAATAATCCGTCCAAGGAAAAAAGATACAACAGCTGTCAAAGTAAAAGGCTTAGATAACCTGATGATAAGGTTCGGTAGCTGCTGCAGTCCTCTACCTGGTGACAGAATAATTGGTTACCTGAGTAAGGGAAGAGGGATAATAGTCCACCGAACGGATTGTTCCAATGTTGCTGATCTCAGCAAAGACCCGGAGAAACTTGTTCATGTTGAATGGGATATACAGGGTGAAATGCGTTTCGAGAGCAGGTTGAGAATTTTTGCAGAGGACCGTCAGCACCTGCTTCATGATGTTTCTGAAGTGTTCAACAAGATGGATGTAAATATTGTTGAGGTTAATTTACGGACGGAAGGGTCATTGGCTGTTGGTACACTTGCCATTACAGTAAAAAACCTGGCACAGCTTTCAAAGATTATGAACAGGATTAATAAAATTAAGAGTGTTGTCCAGGTTGAAAGAATAAATGTCAGCGATGTTGCGGAAAAGATCGCGTAGTAAATCGGTTAAAAATAAATGGGTCGGATTCTAGCTATAGACTGGGGAAAAAAGAGGATCGGTTTAGCTTTATCCGATTTATCACATACGCTTGCTTCTCCATATAGAACTTTAGATGCATCTCCACGTGAGCAGCTACTGAAACACATCGGGGAGATCATTAGTGAAGAGGAAATAGAGCAAATAGTAATTGGATTACCTTTAAATATGAATGGAAGTGAAAGCAAAAGTTCAGAATCAGCAAGGATTCTATCTGAGCAGTTGAAGGAATTTGAGGTTCCGGTAGAAGAATATGATGAACGTCTCAGCAGTTTTGAGGCCACCAGGATTCTCCAGCAGAATAAACGGAAACCGTCAAGAAACAAGGGACTGGTTGATCGTGCAGCCGCAACGATTATACTTCAGAATTATCTTGACGAGAGGGCAAAGTAGAAACCTTTGTTAGTAACTGAAAACTTATAAACAACTGTTTTGTGAATAAATAGACGGGATTATTAACGAGACTACCATGGATTTTATCTCAAAAAGTAATAAGATTCGCGTTGGTGTTATTGGTATCGGTGGTGCTGCACAAGTTATCCACATTCCAATCCTCGCTTCAATGGACGATGTAGAACTTGTAGGATTTTGTGATGAAGATGACTACAAAGCGGGGCAGATATCCGATAAGTATAGAGTAAAGGGTTTTGTGGATCCACAGAACCTGTTGAAGGGAACCAAACCTGATGTAGTTCTGATTACGACGCCCCCGATTTCTCATTTACCGCTCGCCCTGGCATCCTTAAGAGCCGGTGCCCATGTAATTATCGAAAAGCCGGTCACCAGGGATTTGTCTGAAACCTCCAGGTTGGCTGACGCTGCACAGAAGAGTAACAAATATGTGTTCACAGCCATGAATCTACGTTTTCGCCAGGATGTGACAATGCTTGGTAATTTCCTTAGTGCTGGTGAACTGGGCAAAATCTGGCGGGTGAAGGCCGGATGGCTGAAGCACAGGTCTGCATGGGCTCGGAGCCCCTGGCTAGATCAAAGAAAAATAAGTGGTGGTGGTGTACTGATGGACCTGGGAATCCAGATGATTGATTTTATTCACTGGCTCCTGGATAAACCTGCGATAAAACGTATTTCAGGTTATTCACATAATGATGCTTTAAAGAAAAAAGTCGAGGACACAATCTCGATCAATATAGACTATGAAAACGGGATAAATTTTCAGCTTGATTGCAGCTGGGCGCTGATGACCGAAAGAAGTATCTCCTACGCTTACTTTGAAGGTACAGACGGTGCGGCACAGTTAAATCCTCTTGTGGTCTATAAATCAATGCAGGGTGAACAGGTAAACGTAACACCTCTAAAATCCCCGGATTCACGAGAATTATACCAGGCATCTTTTGAATCACAAATGAAGAAGTTCATGCTTGCGTTACGGGGTGAAACAGAACCTGAATCGACTATCGATGAAGCCCTGGAAACCATGAAGATTATTGATCTTGTATATCAGAGTGCAAGCAAAGGCCGGGAGATCATAGTAGAAAATGCTTAAATCTTCTCGGTCGAGAATTTTAGCTTCTCTTCTCTCAGGTATTCTTCTAAGTTTATCAACACCACCAATTCCCCTGGGCTTTCTTGCCTGGTTCGCGTTAGTCCCTCTGATTCTTGCCATTGAGCATTCGGAAGATGGCAAGGAGGCGTTCAGGCTGGGAATGTGGACTGGTTTGATCTTCCATCTGAGTGCGATATACTGGATTGCATTTAACACGGGAGCCGGTTGGGGCGCTCGATTGGGTTCCGCGGCCGGGGCAATAATTGTACTGACAATCTGGTATGGGCTGATAGCACGCCTGCATTTGCTTTCTTTAAAAAAATTCGGCACACCCGGACATTTTGTTCTGATCCTGCTATGGCCTGCCCAGGAAGTTTTCTGGTTGCATGGCGAACTGGCTTTTCCCTGGGTCAGCCTGGCACTTACGCAGTCTAAATACCTTCCGATTATTCAACTCGCGTCAGTCGGTGGCACCCCGCTAGTATCTGCCTGGGTAGCATCCCTGAATGCAATAATCGCGGCTGGAAGAACACATCGCAGAACAGGGATAATTTTCCTGTTGATGATAGCAATTACCTGGATTGGAGGTACAATCCGGGAGAAAGCTGTATATCTGTCGGGTGTGGAAAAACCAATTGGTGAAGTAGCCTTAGTCCAGGGAAATGTTGATCCGGCATTAAAATGGAAATTGGGTGCAGAACATAGCTTTGACCTTTACTGGTCGATGACCCGCCAGGTTGTAAAGGATCATAATCCGATCCTGGTTGTCTGGCCTGAAACGGCTGCACCAGTTTACTTAAAAAGGAGCCGTAAATGGCGCAACCAGATGCAGGCATTTGTTGATACCATTAACGTTCCGGTTGCAACTGGTGCTTCCCATTATGAAATAGAAGGGGAGAAAAAGTTAAGGTACAACAGTTCGTTTCTTATCAAACCCGGCGCAAATAAACGAATGGACTGGTACGCGAAAACTCACCTGGTTCCATTCGGTGAGAGAGTTCCATTTCAAAAAATAGCACCAAGCCTGGGAAAGTTGAACTTTGGACAAGCTGAATTTACACCAGGAGAGGGAATAACTACCTGGAATGTTCAAAATGGTGATCAATCTGTGAAAGTATCATCGATGATCTGTTATGAGGTGATATTCTCGTATCTTGGTCGCCAGGCTGCTCGGAAAGATGCCGATTTTATCATTAACCATACGAACGATGGCTGGTTGGCGGCTACATCAGAACCATGGCAGCATCTATTACTCAGCAGGTTCAGGAGCCTCGAAACCGGAAGAGCTCTTGTCCGGGCAACTAATACGGGGATTTCAGCAATTGTTCTGCCTTCGGGAAGATTCTCGATGATATTACCTGAAGGAGTCAGAGGAGCTTTGTCAGATAATATTCCTCAACCAGTTTCCACGCCATATATGAGAGGTGGCTGGGTCTTGGGATACTTAATTGGTTTTAGTACAATTATCTTATACCTATTGCTTGTTCTGGAAGCAGTGTATAAAAGAAGAAAAAATACCGGCAAAGTATAATCTAGAGTATCACATTTAATTGAAGTATTGATGAAATCAAAGATTCAAATATTAGTAATAGTTGTTCTGATGCTTCTGAATAACGATTTATTCAGTCGTGACATGATATACAGTACATCAACGCTTGAAGCAGGTCCGGTAGGTACAGCAAGTACGATGGCGGCCAGCCTCGGTGGACTTGAATCATTTTTATATAATCCAGCAACTTATTGCAGTTACAAGCATGCCTATCGTCCCGAAAATCCCAGATTATCAATCTTCCTTAATCCCCTGGCGCCCATAGGATACGGAAAAGACTACCTCGAAACTGGAGAACTGGCTGACCATTCTTTCGCGGGTCCGGCGTTTTTTTTCCTCAGGGCGATTCAAATAACAGTTCACCCTTTTACTATCGGCGCAATACTGGGGGAGGAAGAATATTACCCGCTGGAAGGGGCTGCGTCAAATCCTGAGAATTACAAGCTGGACTGGTTTCAAATTCGTAATCTGCCCGATTCGCACCGGAGTATTGGATTTTTCCATATAAATCTTGCTGAACGTGTAAAAATAGGAGCGTCTGTAACCGGATATATCCGGAATCAAAATGTTGAAGCGGTTGGTGCTACGTATGGTGTCTACCTGGCACCCAGTCACCAGGTTCAGGTCGGTGTCTTTTTTGTTGAATTACCAGCGGGTTACGAGGATACCCGTCGTAATATAGCCGGGCTTGAAGACCAGTCTATCAATGCGGGAGTAAATTTTGCTCCTGAGAAGAATACAAGGTTGATGGTTGATTTTCGCAATATCTTTCGTGAAACTCGGATAACTGAAATTTCAGATATTGAAGACTCCGCTCAGGACCAAGAGGTTGTTGAGCCTGTGGATGAACCTGCCACCCAGGAAAACGAAGAAATATCCAGCCAGATAGAAGTACGGCTCGGCGCTGAATACCTTGTGGGTGATCACCTGGCCATTCGAGCGGGAAGTGTTCCAAATACACAGGACGGTGACTATTCGTTTACATGGGGAATAGGTCTTCTGGAGCAGCATATACTTGCCAGGGAGAGGTATAAATACGTTGTACCTCAGTATATGTTAAACTATGCCATGCTTCTCCATTTTACCGATACGGAACGATTGGTGACTCATATGTTGACTTTCAGCTGGGAAATTGGATGAGAAAAATCATTTGGATCATAGCTTCAATGCTTATCTTTTGTACGATTTCCAGTGCTTCAGAAATGTGTACGAAAGATAATTCTCTTAAGAATATCCCGGGTGGTGTATTTAGTCATGATTTCTCTTTATCGTTCGATTCGGTAAATGAATCACAATTGCCGGGAATTATATCTGGTCTTAACGGCAAATTGACAGCTCGATTATCCAGTGAGAAATCTCCCCGGGAGGCAATTAGTAACAGCTTGACGTTTAGTGGAAAAGATGTTTTATTAATAAACTCGGAACATAGAAGTTTGCCATACGTATTGAATATGAAACAAGACGTTAAAAATAGTTCAACATTGCGCTGGATTATCCCGGTGGTTGCGATAATATGTGCTGGTGCTGCTACATACGCTCTATACTCGGTAAGGAGTCGTTAATGACAGGCTTAAGGGCTGGAAAATATAAAATTCGAATACCTGTTTTTATACTGATTTTGATATTTAGCGTAGTCCTGATATCGGGCTGCGGCGGAGGTAGAAAATGGGAAGATGTATCTGCTGACGTTGCATGGGCAAAAATCCTGAAAAAATATGAGAAAAAACGTTATCTCGATGCAGTTGAAAGGTTGGAAATATTTCTCATAAATCATTCCGGTTCACCTATGATGGATTCCGCGCAATTCCTTCTCGCCGAATCTCATTACAAAATGAAAGAGTATCTTATTTCAGCCAGTGAATATGAGAAGCTTGTACTCCAGTTTCCACAAAGCCCCCTGGTTGAACAATCCGAATACAACCTCGGTATGAGTTATTATAAAATGTCCCCGAAGTATTCCCTTGACCAGGTATACAGTGAACGGGCAATTGATGCATTCCAGATCTTTATAGAGGATTTTCCCAATTCGAAGAATTCCGGTGATGCCATGGAGATGATCGGAATCTGTCGTGGAAAACTGGCCAGGAAAGAATATGAAAGCGGGCGGTTATACCACAAGGTGAAGGAATACCCGTCTGCGCGTATTTATTATGGAATCATTCTCGATAATTATTATGACACTGAATACGCTCCCAAGGCACTCTTTTACCGTGCGGAAACATGGCAGTCTGACAAGGACTGGGTAGAAGCGATAAATGATTATTCATCATTCCTGGATAAGTACGAGGATCATGAATGGTCAGGTAAAGCATTGAAGGCACTAAACCGTATAACGGACGATCTTCGTGAAAAAGAAGAAGAAACAAAGGTTGGCAAAACATAAATATTACTGATTGCTTTGGATCAAAAAATTTAAACCAAGATTACAAAATGAAAAAAACAGGGATTTTTGGCGGTAGCTTTGATCCTGTTACATATGCGCACCTGGTAGCAGCCGAATGGTTGTACCGCGAACTCAACCTGCAAAAACTATTATTTATCCCCAATTGGCAAAATCCCCTTAAAACTGATCTTCATCCTGCTGAATCTGAAATACGTCTAAAAATGCTTCGTGAAAGTATTGAGGTAAATCCGAATTTTGAGATTGAGACAGTTGAAATTGAGCGGATGGGAAAATCTTATACCATTGATACAATCAGGGCTCTGAAGGAAAAATACCCTGAAACACACTTTGTCCTCCTGGTGGGTTTAGATGTTATCAACAACTTTTCCAATTGGAAAAATCCTGAATTAATACTGGAAAATGTTGAGCTCATTACTTTTTCCCGGTTTGGTTACAAAGTGGATCCTGGAATGGATGATATCAGGGAGAGAATAAGAGAGATTGAAATCCCTGATATAAACATCTCATCAACCCTGGTTCGACAACTTGTATCAGGGGGTAGACCAATCAGCCACCTAGTTCCTCCCTCGGTTGAGAAGATTATTTATGACGAATGTCTGTACAGGTGATCAGTAAAGGACTGGTTATCATCAAACTTCATATATCTTAGGCTGAAAAAGATACCTCGGCACACCTTGCCTGAAGGAAAAAGTTACCTACCAGCATAGAACCTCTATTCCTGTAAAATGAAACGTTTACCCTTTGAGATTGGTTGGCACGTGGGTTGCACATCATGGGGTGAAACAATTCTACAGGATTTCCATGCTGCGTGAATTAATCGTCAATAACACTGTTATCCCGGTGTTAAAAAGGGGGCTTGACGCGTTCTCTGCCCGTCACCGGGCAATCTCAACAAACCTGGTAAACCATGAAGTCCCCGGTTACCGTCGTCAGAATGTTGTGTTTGAAGACAAGTTGAAACTGGCACTTGCTGACAGGCGGAAATATCTTGATACATCCAGCCCACGGCATTTGCCGATAGAAAAAGATCCTGCAGAAGTTGTTCACCACATAACTTACGATAAACAGACCGTTTCAGAGAAAAAAGATAACCACAGTGACGCAGATGATCTGATGGCCGAAATGGCTACAAACCAGATACAATATCATTTTACGGCAAGGGCTGCACAGCATGAGTTTACGATGCTTCGCAAGGCATCACAAAAATCTTCCAGCGGAGTCTGATTATGGAAATAAGGGGCGTATTTTCGGCAATTGACATCAGCGCATCAGGTCTTTCTGCTCAACGCAGGCGAATGAATGCAATAGCGGAAAACATCGCGAATGTCAATACAACCAGGACCCCCGAGGGTGGTCCCTACCGTAGACGTTTGTCCTACTTCTCAGAAGACCGCCAGGGAGTAGATACCGTCAGGCTAAATCCAAAACCCGGAAAACAGCTTGAGCTGGATTTTACCGATAAAAAACATCTCACTCCGTTCGAAAGCCATCTCCATGAAAACCGATTTTCCGGAGTGAACTATCATGAATATCGTGACAACAGTACGCCTGAGATGGTTTATGATCCCACTCATCCAGACGCGAATGAATATGGATATGTAGCCATGCCAAGGATAAATATTATTACTGAAATGGTTGAGATGATATCCGCTTCAAGAAACTATGAGGCGAATGTTACAGCCATTGACGCGGCGAAGGGAATGGCCAGGAAGGCAATGGAGATTTAAAATCTTTCTCAAACGATAACGTGGCATAATTGTGAATATTGATCCAAATCTTACACGGCTTCAAAACTTGATTGAACAAAAACGCGCTGAAAACACTCTCTCTTCGAAGAATATGCTTGTCCATGTCAACAATGGTGCTTTGGATAAATCGGAAACGGCAAAAATCCAGGGAAATAGCGGGGTAAAGCCGAGTAATGAACTTCTCCAGGATAAACTCTTGTCATTAAAAAACATATCAGTCAAAGATATGGAGAAGGCGATAGAGGTAAACAGAGCTGAGAAAGAGAATAATTTAAACTCGGTATTGTTGCATACAAGGGAAGGTTTTAATATCAATAATGAAGGGTTAAAAGATCGTATTGATAATTCTACCGCCCACATTGGTCAATTTGTCGATATCTACGCATAGCTATATATTCTATAATTATTTAAGATAACGGAGTTTATCATGGCTGAAATTCCGAAAGTAGGACCATTAAGAGGTCAATTCCCTCAGGAGTTGTCGAAGCTTGATGATGCCCAGAAAAAGACACAGGAATCAGCAAAATTTCATGATACTCTTAAAAACCTTGTCCATGATGTAGACAATATGCAGAAAACTGCTGAAGAATCATCAAAAAGGTTACTTACTGGACAGGTCGAAGACGTGCACCAGGTGATGGTTGCCATGGAAGAAGCACAGACTTCTTTCCAGTTGATGATGGAAATACGATCAAAGATTCTTGAAGCTTACAAAGAAGTAATGAGGATGCAGGTATAAACAATGGCTGGAGCGTTTGGACAACTTGGTGATCAGGTAAAATCTGTCTTCCGTCGTCTGTCGATTGGACAGAAAGTAGGATTAATCCTGGTTATTCTTATCGCCCTGGGGGGTATTGTTGGCGTTGTACAATGGGCAGGTTCTCCCAGTTTCGTTCAATTGTTTTCCAATCTACCTGCGGAAGAAGCCGGTAGAATAGTAGACTGGCTCAGCGAAAACAAGATTGCATACAAGCTCGAACAGGGTGGCAGTCGTATCCTTATTCCCAAGGACAAAGTGTATGATGCCCGTATCAGGTTAGCCCAGGAGGGTTTACCGAGTTCACGCTCTACGGGATACGAAATATTCGATGAGACCAACCTTGGTATGAGCGAATTTGTTCAAAAGCTCAATTATCGAAGAGCACTTGAAGGTGAGTTGTCACGAACTATAGAAGAGCTTGACGAAGTAAACAGTGCACGTGTTCATATAGTAATTCCCGAACCGGCTCTATTCCGTGAAAAGGAAAAACCCACTACCGCATCTATCGCTTTAAGGTTAAAGGGAACCTTAAACGAGAGGCAGACTGTCGGGATCAGTCACCTTGTTGCGTCGGCCGTTGAGGGACTGGAAGTTGAGAATGTAACAATCGTGGATTCACGAGGTAATGTACTTACAGATTTCGACTCACGTGATCCTCTGATGGCGTTATCATCAACCCAGCTGGAATTAAAAGAGAGGGTTGAGGAACGGATGAATAATAAAGTCGCGTCAATGCTGGAAAGCCTGCTTGGACCGGATAAATCTATAGTCAGGATTTCCGCGGATCTGGATTTCAGCAGGAGCGAAGTAACAAGTGAACAGTATGATCCCGAAAGCGCGGCAATACGTAGTGAAGAAACGATAGAAACTACCCAGACAGAAACAGAACAGGATCAACCCAATCCAACCGATCCCAACCTTCCTCCGTTGGGAAAAACAGCATCTACCTCCGAAGCAAACGCTATCACGAACTACGAGATCTCGAAAACGATGAGCCACACGGTATCAAATACCGGTGGGATAAAACGTATTTCAGCGTCTGTCCTGGTTGATGGGTCTTATGAATCTATTGTTGCTGACGATGGTACAATAACTGAGGAGTATACTCCTCGGACTGCTGATGAATTAGACAGAATTACAATTGCCGTCCGTAATGCTTTAGGTATCGATGAACAGCGTGGTGATCAGTTATCGGTACAGAACGTCGCATTCCAGGCACCGCGAATCGATTTTATAGCGGAAGGTGGAATTCTCGATTGGTTCAAGCGTAACTGGTATTCCATACTACAGCAACTCCTGATGATCGCAGCCGTAATTGGTATCTTGATGTACATACACAATCTTGTGCGAAAATCAGCCCAGGCTCAGCAGGTCTACCAGGAACGGAGGTTGGCTATGTTACCTGGAGCAAGAGGTGCACTTCCATCAGCCGAAGGAGAAGCTGCAGGCAGATTGGCCCTACCAGAGATCGACAGTGAAACTCCCCAGGAGGTTCTTGAAGCAAACCAGCTGCAGGAACGCCTGGTAGAATTTGTGGAAGATAAACCCGAAACAGCAGCCCGATTATTAAAAACCTGGCTTGTTGGTGGATAATTAGGAGGTCAGAATGGCTGCATTGACAACAATTGACAGGCTTTCCGGACAGAGGAAAGCAGCGATTTTTCTCGTCTCCATCGGCACAAAAGCCGCAGCGGAAGTTTACTCACATCTCTCAGAAGAAGAAGTCGAGATGATTTCCGAGGAGATCGCACGTTTAGACAGTATTCCCAGCCATCTGTTGAATGATGTAAATAATGAATTCTACCAGATGGTTCTTGCACAGAAATATATTGCCGCAGGTGGTATATCTTTCGCCCAGGAAGCATTGATAGAAGCCCTTGGTGAACAGAAGGCGATGGAGATTATCAAGCGTGTTCAAATGGCATTGGAGGTGAAAGGATTTAACGTCCTCCAGAATGTTGATACAAACCAGTTGCTTGCATTCCTTCAGAAAGAACACCCCCAAACAATTGCCCTGGTACTCAGCCAGTTAAATCCAATCATGGCGGCCAACGTCCTTACAGAACTGCCCCCTAACAGCCAGGTAGATGTTATGTACCGTCTTGCCCAGATGGAACGGGTAAGTCCGGAAACCATTGCGGCTGTTGAAAACGTACTTGAAAGCAGGATTGACTTTGATGCCAGCGCTTCAAAACTGGGTGGTGTGCAGCAGGTCGCGGATATTCTCAACATGGTCGGTCAACGGTTTGAGAAAAATATTCTCGCCGGTATCGCCAAAGAAAATCCTGATATTGCCAGTGAGATTAAGAACCTGATGTTTGTCTTCGAGGATTGTATCAATCTCGATGATCGTTCCATTCAGAAGATCCTGCGCGAGGTTGATAATAAGGAACTGGCTATGGCGTTGAAGACTGCCAGTGAGGAACTGAAGTCGAAGATGCTGACAAACATGTCTGCACGCGCCGCGGAAATGATTGAAGAAGAACTACAATACATGGGACCAGTAAGGCTGCGTGAAGTTGAAGAGGTACAACAACGGGTCATTGACATAATTCGCCGTCTTGAGGAAGAGGGTCAGATTGTAATTGCCGCCGGTGCCGGTGACGACCAGATGGTATAGAACATTTACTGTAAAAGAATTGATTGATGTTTGATTCTGATGAAGTGAAAAGATTACGTCGTACTCGCTCACGAATATTACGTGGGCCTTTTACAGTTGAAGCTCAACCTGGTGAATCAAAAGGAGAGAAAACACCACAGGGAGTTAAAAGCGGTTATATAGACCTCAATTATCAAAAAAATGCGAAAAAAGTATCCTTCAGCTATAACACGGACAAATACGGCGGTAAAAGCGGTGAAACCTTCAAGGAATTGACAGAACGTCACGAGAATGAAATTGCTAAGCTGAAAAAGCATTTGGAAAATGTTCAAGAACAGGCTGAGAAGGAAAAGGAAAAAGTATACAGAAAAGGAAAAGCAGAGGGATACGAAGAGGGTATTGAAGCTGGTAGGGTGGAAGTTTCGGATCAAATGGAGCAGATTCGCGCTCTTTTGCAGACTACGATGGATTCAACCCGTGATTATTTCAGCAAGGTGGAAGACAGGTTGGCAGATTTTGCGATGATGATCGCGAAACGGGTAGTAGGAAATGCGGCTGATGCTTCCAGGGAAGTAGCAGTAGTGCTGGCTAAGGAGGTTATAAAACAGGCTGTTGATAAAAGTCAGATTGTTCTGCTTGTTAATCCGAACGACCTCGATTCCCTGAAGGAAGCCCGTGCTGACCTGATGAAAATTTCTGAAGGAATTGGTGATATAAAAGTAGAGAGAAGTGTAAATGTCCGTCCCGGGGGAGTGATCCTCGAAAGTAAAGGCGGATCAATAGACGCGACGATCGATACCATGCTTGATGAAATTCACAAAGCCATGAAACCCGGCTACGAAAAAGGGGTTGCTGGAGAGGAGAATTAGAATGAAGCAGGTTTATTCTCCAGATCCGGCTAAAACTTTGGAACTTCACGAGATGCGACTGGATGAGTCAATCCCGGTCGTACCTCGAGGACGTGTTACACGGGTAATCGGACTGGTGATTGAATCGAATGGACCAGAAACCTCGATTGGCGAAGTTTGCGAAATACTAAACCAGGACGGCGAACGGAATGGCCTGGCTGAGGTTGTTGGATTCCGTGAAAGCCATGTTTTGCTGATGCCTTTGGGGACAATTGATGGTATCAGGCGCGGAAGCATCGTAAGAAGTCTCAGAAAACCGTTTGTTGTTGGTGTTGGTTATGAACTGCTGGGTCGTGTTCTTGATGGACTTGGACGTCCCCTGGACAGTAATGGTCCAATTTCCGTCAGTTCTTATGTCCCGATTGTTGCCTCACCACCTCACCCGTTAAAACGAGAGCGGATTACAGAACCGCTGGCACTGGGTATCCGTTCGATTGACAGTCTTTTGACATGCGGGAAAGGTCAGCGGTTTGGCGTTTTTGCAGGCTCGGGTATTGGAAAAAGTGTTTTAATGGGTATGGTCGCCCGTAATACAGCTGCTGAAGTAAACGTAATCGCGCTGGTGGGTGAACGTGGTCGTGAAGTAAGAGATTTCCTTGAGAAAGACCTGGGAGCTGAAGGATTAAAAAGAAGTGTGGTTGTATGTGTCACATCAGATAAACCAGCCCTTATCCGTATTAAGGGAGCGATGCTGGCAACAGCGATTGCGGAATGGTTCCGTGATCAGGGCATGGACGTTATGCTGATGATGGATTCCATCA
>JANQEY010000329.1 GCA_028278125.1 bacterium
AGTCACACGCAGTCATGAGAGATAGGCTGCTGAAAATTCGTTCAGAGTGCTAACTGCTGATTGGGGGGGAGACAAGGAGGTTGTTTGAGAGAAGTTATGCGGGATTGCCACCGGATGGAGGGTAATCCCATCCTTGAGAGCTAAAATCCACAGGTTTTGATAGCCATCCTGTCCGTGGATGAATTTTATGTATTCATGGCGGCATGGGTGGTTAAGGCGGAGAATATCTGCGCTGGTATTGGTGGAATTTGTTGAATCTGTTATACTAAAACCAGTGCGAGAAAATGAATTTTGGCGGTATTTTGAAATGAGGTAAGACCATGTGGTATGAAGATGCCCTGGGAGAGGTTGGGAAGCGGTGTTTTTGGGTGCTGGTAATTGGGATTCTAGTTCCGGGGCTAGGCTGGGCACGTGTGATTTATGTGGACGATGCTGCTCCAGTTGGTGGGGATGGCCGGTCTTGGAAGACGGCGTTTCGGTTTTTACAGGATGGATTAGCTGTTGCGGAGGCTGAGAGTGAGATCCGAGTGGCCCATGGAGTGTACAAACCGGATCGGAATGCGGTGAATCCGGAAGGGACGAGAGATCGAAGGTCTAGATTTGAGCTTGCTGGCGGGATTACTTTAAAGGGAGGCTTTGCAGGATCGGATGCTGTGGATCCCAATAACTGGGATGTAAAGCGCTACAGGACAATACTATCGGGCGATTTGGCAGGTGATGACATTCCAATACTCGATCTAGAGGATCTATCCAATGAGCCTACTAGGCAGGAAAATAGTTACACGGTTGTAGGGGGTAAAAATATTACAGAGCAAGTCTGCCTTATTGGGCTGACATTTTCTAGTGGTTATTCGGGTGGCGTATTAGCTCATCCGCCAGATAAGTATCCTGAAGGATTGTATGGGGGAGGGATGTTTTTGTACCAGTGCTCCATACGGCTTGATTCTTGTTGTTTTAAGGGAAATTGGGCAAATAGAGATGGGGGAGGAGGCTATGCAGCCTATTCTGATATTTTCATGAAGAGATGCACATTTATTGATAACAGGACTGGTTACCATGGGATGGGCGGGGGGATTTTTGCCGAAGATGGGTTTGCTGATTTTGAATCTTGTGAATTTGCTCGGAATAGAAGTCGAGGAGGAGCTGGGATATGCTCATCGAATAATATACAAACTTTTCGAGAATGCTTGTTTATACAGAATGATTCTAAAGGTGCTAGTATCGGTTTCGGGAAAACTACGTTCATTGATTGTGTATTTTCAGAAAATACCGATGCTTATAATACAGCTGGTGGCCTCTTTAACTCAGGAGAAACCGAACTCATTAATTGCCAATTTCTTAAAAACATTGGTGGGGCAGTTAATAATGGCTTCTACTTGGGTAAGTTGCATGCAACGGGCTGTCTGTTCATCGGCAACTATGGAGGAGGGGGGGCATTCATGAATTGTGGTAACGAGCTTGTAGTATCAAATTGTACAGCCTACGGTAATCGAAATAGGAAAAATGAGCGTGGATTTCTAATCTGTAGAGATTGTGGGCCCCTCAATGTATCGCAGGGAGCAGTATTATTTGAAAACAGCATTGTCGAGAACTATGATGACACCGAGATAACTAACAACAGTATGGCTATTGAGATCCGTCATTCTTGTATTGTCGGAGGCAGGGAGAGTATTCAAGACGAGAACAGTTGGACGTCCTGGGGACCAGGAAACTTTGTTGCTGATCCCTGTTTTGCTGATCCGGGCTATTGGGATACAAATGGCACTCCTGATGATGTAAATGATGACATTTTTATGCCCGGTGACTATCATTTAAAATCGCGGGCTGGCCGGTGGGATCCATCTAATAAAGAATGGATTCGTGATGAAACTGTTAGTATATGTATTGATGCTGGAAATCCAAGCAGTCCTATTATGTCTGAGCCCTTTCCGAATGGCGGGATTATCAATATGGGTGCTTATGGTGGGACCGCTGAGGCCTCTAAAAGCTATTTTGACAAAGATCCATGTGAAATAGTTATAGCAGGAGACGTTAATGGAGACTGTAGAGTTGATTTTTTGGACACAGCCCTTTTATTGAACCACTGGCTGGAAGGATATTGAGGGGCTGGAATTCCATTTTTTTGAGGCCGTTATCAAAAGTAATTCTTAAACATTGCATTAAATAGACAAACGGAGTGTGTAATGCTTATACTAAGGATAGTTAAATTTCAAAACCTCTATGTTGCATCACTAATCATCTCATTGTTAGTTGTTAATCCCTGTAAGCTAGTGGCTCAGGAATATAAAAGTCAATCAAAAGAAAGTAGAACTCGGGTTCCCCAAAAGATAGCTGTTGTCGCGAGTAGAAACAGTAATATAGCTGAGAAAGAACTAGTCCGTAGAGAAAAATATGAGCATCTACGTACCTCATTTAGAAGGGGTATTGGGGCTAAGGACCCTAGGATTCACGTTTCTAAGCAGGGTTACCTACGATGGTTTCAATCGCCTAGATCATCACATACTCAAGTTAATGGGCCACAGGGGCAAGTTGAACAAGATCCAGTAAAGTCAGCGGATGATTTTGTTGTTCAGTACAGAGAGATTTTAGCTCCAAAAAAGCGGACTATCAAATTTAAACGAAATCGAGCCCTACATTCCGGGCGCCGCAGTTATTTGCGATACCAGCAAAATATTGAGGGTATTGAAGTGTTTGGTGCAGAGATGGTTATACAGACTGATTCCTATGGGGGAATTACTGCTGTATTGAGTGACCTGATGCAGAATTTGGGTAAATTTGAAGATTCGGCTGCATTAGAACCGGCCATCCCTGTTGAACAGGCAGGTAATCTTGTTAAACAGTATTTCAAACAAAATCATCCTGAACAGCAATTTGTGATATCTACTCCCCAACTAATGGTATATGCTCCGGAAGTAGTCGGAGAAGAAGGTGAGCCATGTTTAGTTTGTTCTCTTGAGGTTCACAGCAAAGATAAGACAATTGCCGAGAGAGTTCTCCTAGATGTCGAAACCGGGGATATATTATTGCAGTATTCATTGGTGCATTATGCGCAAATGAAGATTTATGATAAGCCGACAGGTGATTTTATTGGCGATCCACAGAATTCAAGTATTGGCGATGTCCGTAACGTCTATACATATCTAGATAATACTCTTCAGTTTTATCAGACGATACATGGTCGAGATAGCTACGACGACCAAGGGTCCATGGTTGTTGCATGGGTTCGTGACCCTGATATTATTTCGTGGGATTCAATTTGGGATTCAACCAATCTGAGGATGCATTTTAAAGCCGGCATGATCGCAGAAGACGTCGTAGCTCATGAATTTACACATGGTGTAACTCAATTTGGCCCTAATCTAATTTACTGGGGGGAATCTGGGGCAGTCAATGAAAGCTTCTCTGACTTATGGGGTGAGTGGATTGATCTTAGTAATGGCGATGATGGACCGGATTGGATATTCGGTGAGGGCACCGAGGTGTATCGTGATATAGCAAATCCCCATAATTCTGGTCCTGAGTCATCACTACATCAGCCTACAGTATATAAAGAAACATATCCGATGGACCCTGTTGTTACATGGAGTGAAGGTAGCGGTCCGCATATTAACTCTGGAGTGGGTAATAAGCTCGGTTATCTACTAACCGTGGGGACTGATGGATTCCGTACATTTAAGGTCGATGGATTAGGTATTAGCGGAGCAGCTACGCTATTCTACGAAGCACGAAACATGTTAACCAGAGCTTCTGGATATTATGATCTTGGGTATGCATTGCAGGTTGCAGCCGTCAATCTTGGCTATAAAGAAAAAAGGGCTGAGGCCACAAATCCGGCAGAAAGTATAGAAAATGTTATCGATGCTTGCAGGGCAGTAAATATTTACTTGGAAGATGTAGCAGAAAAAATTGTCTATTACGTAAGTAAAGATGGAGATGATGGGCAGTCACCAGATGATCCAGAGAGGGGAAGAAGTTGGCTTAAAGCTTTTCAGAACGTTGACTATGCATGTGGATTTGCTAGCAAACAACCTCATCATCCTGTTCAGTATATTGAAGTATGGGTAGCAGAGGGAACTTACCAGGGGTGTATTGGGATTGGAGATCGTACTAGTTTGATTGGAGGTTTTGCCCCGGATGGTAGTGCAACGACTCGCAGCGAGGCAAATCCTACTAAGTATAAGACAATTCTTCGCGGGGGGCACTACCTTTCCTGGGAACATCCTATTGTCATAGAGCCTGGAAACTGGCGAGGGTCCAGTGATTTAGCCGCTGTTCGCGAGGTGCGAATAGATGGTTTTACGATTGACGTTGGGCATTATCACGGCATTTGGGTTTGTCCAGGTACGGGTTTTTATATTTACGACCGTTCCTATGACTATACTGAAAGGCCAACAGTTTATGTGACGCGATGCAATTTTATTAATTGTCTAGATGTTGGAATTCTTGTTGATCGTGGAGAATTAATTATAAGGAAATGTACGTTCAGTGGGATAGGAAAGGACAGTAAAGCCCGAGGTATACAAGTTTCTTTGGAGGCGCCTGGCTCTCCTGTATATAGTAATGAGTCGGTGGTTAACGCATATTCGTGTTCCTTTAAGGATCTTAAGTGCGGGATATACTTAAAAGGTGCAGAAACAAAGGCTGAATTAGAAAAATGCAATTTTGTTAGAAATAAAAGAGCTTTGTTTGTTGAGGATGATTGCACTCTAATAATGAATAGTTGTCGAGTTGAGAAAAATGGGAACAATAGCATCTGGGAGGATATGGACGATGAATGTGGCGGTATAATCTCAAAGACTGCAACATTAAAACTTGAGAAATGCATGTTTGCCAGCAATCATGGATTATATGGGGGAGGGATATATACTAAAGGGACGTGTTCGCTCAGTCAGTGTGATTTTATTGATAATAAATCTTTTTACTCTGGCACGGAAGATTATTCTGGGTATGGAGGTGGTATATATTTCAGTGGAAGTGGCGCAACGAATGACTGTGTGTTTTCTATAAATGACTGTGTGTTTTCATCAAACAGGGCAGAATATGCAGGAGGTGCAATTGAGATATATGGTTCAAGTGGTACCCTTAGTCGTTGCATTTTTATTGAGAATATAAGCGCAAATGATGTTGTGGGAATAGATGGTGAGGAAGTCGGTGGCGCTGTTCATACGGAGGGGATCAATTCTGGATCAGTAGATTTCTATCGAACTGTTTTCTTGAATAACAGGGCTAAATATGGTGGTGCTATACAATGTCGAAATAATAGCCAAGATATTTCATTGCATAACTGTACATTTATTGGAAACGAAGCAACTGAATATGGTGGTGGTGTTCTAAGTTTATATGATTATGATGGAAGTCATGCGGCTTCAGTGAATCTTAACAACTGTATTCTATGGGGCAATTCAGGGAATGGGATTTCCGACATTGAGGTGCCGAGTGGCACAAGTGTCTCGTTTATTAATTGTCGAATTGATAAGGACTTGAATAACCGGCAAGAAGTTATTGGGAGCCAGAATCCATCAAGCACGGACGGAAGTCGTGAAGTTGATTCAGAATCAATAGTATTTGTTATGGATGGAGACTATCATTTAGATAGTGAAGCAGAAGATTTTATCGATGAATTAGCGGATAGCTCATCTATACCGAGGCCTGATATTGACTCGGATGCTTCAGATACCTTTTTGGGTAGTGGTTGGGATATCGGTGCAGATGAATTTGATCCTTCGCAATCTGGGAAAGTCTTTATCCAGCCCGCCAAAACTGTTTTCCGGTGGTACCAACCTGTGGACAGCGAAACCGACGAAGAAATCAGGATTAATTTTAGAGGGGCGACCTGGAAAAATACCCCTGAGAATGCAGACAAGATTTCCCTTGAGAGGGTTGGATATGAGAATACAACTAAATCAGAACACCAGCGGTCTCTAGTTCCTGGAACAGACGGAGTGACTTTTCTCAATGACGCAGGAGAGGTAATTACTGAACCAACTACTACTCTAGCGAATGGTTTTGTTACATTTCCAATTAGCATGCTAGGTACAGATGGCCCATTATACATCTACGCAGGTGATTATCGAGGAACACTTCATTTAGTTGAAAATGGCTTAATAAAAGAACTTAAACGAAAATCACGACTTTTTTATGTCGATAGTCCTCCGCCAGAGCCAAATCCGCAGATTAGTTACAGTTGGATTGAACGTGATGGTGTGCCTGTATTAAAATTTGAAGCAACACAAGCTACTGCAGCAGTCACTGGAGCATTACCCGAAGAACTAGTCAAGGATTACCCTGTAGAATATCTATTTATTACTGATCCTAGTTTTAATGGGGACAGTAGTGATTGGCAGGCCGAAAGAGTCTTTGAAATTGAAAATCCTCCACTGGCTTCTATTTATAGATATCGCGTGAAAGCTAGATTCGCTGACGCACAAGATGTGGAAACACTTCTTTCCGCTTATGAGACGGTCCTTACTGCTCCCTATAGTTTGGAAGTGATAGATACAGCTGCATGGATTAGTATGAATCTACAAAATAATTCTGTAGCTACCAATCCCCTTGTAGATTGGGAATTCTATTTTAAAAACATTACTACAGGACAGTATCGGGACTGGGATAGCTCTAATCAGTGGGTAAATACAGGCCTAACTGCAAATACGTTTTATGAATTCCAGGTAAAAACAAGAAATCTTACTGCAGGCATTGATGAAAGTGACTACTCATCAACACTAGAAATAACTACGGCAGCTACCTCGAATGATACTATTGCTCCTCGCCCTAATCCTATGGCATGGGAAGTTGCCCCATATCCGACGGCATCCGGAACTCTATCCATGACCGCAGTAGAGGCCGAGGATATAAATACACCGATCATGTATAAGTTTGATTGTTCAAATGATGTATCGGTTAGTAGCAATTGGCGTACTAGTAAAACATATGAGCCAAATAGCCTGGATCCAAATACTATATATAATTTCACAGTCAGGGCTAGGGATGGCGCAGGCAATGTGACAGATCCCTCGTCAGAGTTAGGGGCTTGGCCAGAAATAGAAGCCCCTTCGCCGAATCCGATGACCTGGGAATTGCCACCCTGGGAAAGTTCGGAAGGATCAGTGGGTATGCGTGCTACTGTGGCTTCGGATACCTGTGGGCCGGTCGAGTATTACTTTTCCTGTGTACAAGGGACCGACAACGGCGGATCCGATAGTGATTGGCAGCTTGCGAACGAATACCGCGATCGGGGTTTGGTCGCGGGTATGCAGTATGGTTATACGGTTAAGGCTCGCGATGCGGCCGGCAACGAAACAGCAGAATCTGCAGTTGAGACGGTCACCCCGCAAGTAGACACGACACCGCCCTCACCGGATCCCTTGCAGTGGGATCCATGCTGCCCACCAGTTGTGGGTAAACGAATCCTAGAACTAACGGCGCTGGACGCTTGGGACCAGAATCCGCCGGTTTATTACTATTTTGAATGTACTACCGGCAACCATCCGGATGTGGACTGGACTACGGACCCTGTTCTTCGTCTGACCAACCTGCATCCGGATACGGAATACGGCTTCAGGGTCAAGGCCCGGGACAGTTCGAGCAATCAGAACGAGACGGGCTGGTCGGCGGTGCTCCTGGACGATCGTCCGGACAGCGCCGGGGTGAAAACCGAAGCCAACGACCTTAACTACAATGCCTACGTGGATGCCCTGATCGATGGTGCGAGTGTACGCGTGACCTATGCGGATATCCAGCAGGCTATAAACGAGGCCTTTGACGAAGCGGTGACCGTGGTACCGGATGTCCATAGCGCGCAGTTGCTGATCGCCGACAAAACCGTCACCCTGCGCAGTACGGAC
>JANQEY010000332.1 GCA_028278125.1 bacterium
CCAACAACAGGATCACCCGTTGCGTTAATTGCTACAGTACCAGAGACACTGGCGTTCTCTTCTCCAAGTGTGAAAAGGATTGCCAGTTCTTCAAATGGATAATCTGCAGGATCGCTGTCGTTTGACGCCTGCAAAGCTATTGTCCCATCTTCGTTCTGAATTCCGATACATTCCCATGCAATATCCATGTTATCCATAGAGTTATACTGCATGAGTATATTACCGTTTTGATAAAGGATAACCTGGCAGGTAATAATTCCAGGCGACGAGAATTCATGTACCTCGTCGAATGTGACGACAAAATTGCCATCTGGGTCCTCTCCGTAATAAAGAGTCCCACCATCACTTGGATTCAAATCATCGGCAAAGAACGCAATACAGTTAAAATATCCCCATGTGTCAGGGAGTTGACCGGGAAACCAGCTATCCCCATCACCAAACATCAGGTGACCGTTTGAGCAGATATAGATTTCATCCCAGTTATTACCATAAAAGTTAAAGTCAAATGGCAAATCAAACGGACCCTGGTAATCATCATCGCCCATGTTTGTAATTGCGGTACCTTCCTCAGTAATATCTACCCACTCATAGTCAGGACCATTAACCTCCTGGCTGTCATAAAACATGTAACCGTAATCATCAGGACCACCGGTTTCATCGAGCTCACCAGCTGAATCATTGAACACTCCTGCTCGAGAAAGAAGTAATCTCTCAGCATTAGTAACTGGATCACCATTCTTGTACGCCTCTAATGCTCGATAGAAAACATCTTTGTCCTCAGGCATTGAGTAATTACTCGTTACCCCGAAGGCACCTGATGCTGCGAACAGACTGATCATCGTATAAATTAGCAAATGTCTCACTTTAACCTCCTTAGGAATAGAATCAGTTTGTATCGTTCGTCAGCCTTATCAGCCACGATATCATAACTTATAACAATCAAACGCCTGGGATAACCCAGGCGTTTGAAAAAACGACTACTTCACCATTATCATTTTCTTTATATCCTTGAAAGCATCTGTTTCGATACTATAGAAATAGACACCGCTTGCCAGGTGATCAGCTTCAAAACTGATATGATGGAATCCGGCTTCAACACGACCATTGACAAGTTGCGCG
>JANQEY010000333.1 GCA_028278125.1 bacterium
AGGGGAATACAGGTAGTAGATGTAAGTGATCCATACAATCCTTATCAAGTGGGATACTATGATACTCCGGGTGAACCAAACAGTATAATTGCAACCGAAGATTATGTATATCTTGCTGATGGCAATTTCTTCGAAGTCTTCGATTGTTCTGCAGCGTTATCGGTTTCAAATGATGAACAAGTTGTACCCCGTGAATTCACCATCAGCTCAGTCTATCCCAATCCCTTTAATATGTTTTCATTTATAAATGTTTCGCTTCCACAAGCTTCAGCACTGAGGTTAACTGTATACAACGAGCTTGGTCAGGAAGTTCGGATTCTTGCGGGTCGAAGATATGAAGCCGGGAATCATCAGTTGCAATTTAACGGTTCGGGATTAGCATCGGGTGCTTATTTTATCAGGGCAGAAGCAGGTGATCTATTAAATACACGTAAGGTAGTTTTATTGAAATAATTACCCGGGATACTCTGATCACGCCAAAGGTGGGTAAGTACGTCACGGCGGATAAAACCAGGCTACCTGCTCTAACTGTTTCAAGCACGGAGGTCACCATGTATAAGAGACTCTCTATTCTCCTCGTTATTGTCTTACTTCTGATTCTATCATCTCCATTATTTGCCCAGGACAGTCTTAATATCTCGATGGTTTCCAGTATGTATCATTACTGGGATACGGTGTATGACATTAAATTCCATGAAGATCATGCCTATTTTTCAACTGACAGGAGCGGAATTATTGTCCTGGATATCTCTGATCCATCGTCTCCTTTTGAAGCGGGATCATTAAGATATCTTAATAGTTCCAGGAGCTTAGAAATTTCAGATGAAAACAACCTCGCATACATAACAAACTGGTTTAATGGATTCAGTATATATGATATCAGTGATCCTGCTGATCCATTTGAAGTAGGCAGTTATGACAGCTTGTATTTTTCTCCCTATGGTCTTGAAGTTGCTGATGGCTACGCGTATATGCCCAGCTATTATGATTTAGTAATAGTTGACATAAGTGATCCATCTTCACCGGCAATAGCTGGATCGTTAGATTTTGAAAATATTATTAAAGAGATTCATTTAAATAATAATTATTTGTATATAAGATTCACCTACAGTGTCAAGGTATTTGATATAAGTAATCTTAGTTCTCCGGAGGAGATTTGTCAATTTAACTTATATGGAAATTTATTGGAAACTCGTGGTAATTATCTATATGCAATCAATGACAATGATCTGATAATTTTGGATGTTTCTAATCCAGAATTACCAATTGAAGCATCAATAACAGAATTTGATCCTCATAGTCTCAGGGGAATGACATCTAATGGTGATTATATATATCTATCCCGTTGGCATGGATTGACAATAATGGATGTTAGTGATCCTTCTTCCCCTGTTGAAGTAAGTGATCTGGAAATATTTCCGGATCATGGAAGTTATATCTGGTATAATGAAAATTATGTATATATGTCAACGTGGGACTCAGGTGTAAGAGTGTTTGACGTAAGTGATCCATCGACACCTTTAGAAGTTAGTAGTTATGGTTCAAATGATTATATCAGGGATATAGAAGTTTCAGGTTCTGTTGCGTTTCTTTTGAACTATTCAAGTGGCGAACTGATATCTCTTAATATCAATCATCCGTATTCACCATTTATGATTGGATCGGAAGATATTCCCATTTCTCCTGAAGATATGCTTATTGAGGGAGATTATGCCTATATAGCTCATATGACGAATGGGCTGAGTATAGTTGATGTGAGTAATCCCGTCACACCAAGCCTGGAATACCAGAATGAACCAGGTGAAAATCTAAGCATGCCATATTCAATTGCAAAATATGACAATTATGTCTACATGGCTGGCGAAGATAATTTTGGGCATGTATATGATGTCAGCGTCCCGTGTTCATCATATGTTGTTAGTGAATTTGATATATATACTATGGTTAAAGACATTGCTATACACTCAAATTATGCTTACGTGGCGGGTGGATTTCTACAGATATTCGACCTGAGTGATCCATCGTCACCTATAGAATTGTGTACACTAGATTTTGATTCAATGATGTCTGCAATCGATATTCATGATCATTACCTGTATATGGTCGCTTACCTGGGAGGGGATGATGGTGTAAATGCTGGAAATACTTTGGAATTGGATTCAAGCATAGATTTATACATCTTCGATATTAGCGATCCAATATCACCGGTTTTTGTTAACAGTATTGAAACTGTTATCGCAACTGATATTGATTATCAAAACGGGTTTATCTTTCTGGCTGGTGGCGCTAGTGGTTTAAAAATAATCGACGTCAGGGATCCCATGACGCCGATTGAGGTTGGCTATTATGATACACCCGGAGTTGCAAGTAGTTTGGCAGTAAATGATGAATTTGTTTATGTGTCTGATGAATTCTATTTCGAAGTGTTTGATTGTTCAGATGCTCTGCCGGTAAGGGAAGTGTATCATCAACTTCCGCGTGAATTCGCGATCAGTTCAGTATATCCTAATCCGTTTAATATGTTCTCGTTCATAAATGTTACACTACCTCAATCGTCAAATCTCAGGCTGACGGTATACAACGAACTTGGTCAGGAAGTACGGATTCTTTCTGATCGAAGATATGAAGCAGGTAACCATCAATTACATTTTGACGGATCGGGATTGGCGTCGGGAGCTTATTTTATCAAGGCAGTGGCTGGTGATTTTTTAAATACGCATAAGGTAGTTTTGTTGAAATAATTTCCCGGGATACGCTGATCCCGGGCTACCTGTTAATCAAATCATTTCCGTACAATAGGTATAAGAATTTTCTTCGAGGACACACTCTTTATCAAGCGAAGAGACAAACTGCCCGCAATTGCTGCCGATGGCGTTCTCTTCCAGCTCACCGATACTGACCAGCGTCTCAAATCCTTTTTCTCGTAATTCATCAGCCAGTTCACGGATTCCATCCTCGTTTGTGAACCTTGATTTCAATCCACGTTCCTGGGCAGAATACGTTGGATTAAGGGGAGTAAGTTTTACCAGGAAAACATCTGGATTAAACGTGTTTTTCAGGAGATTTGAATCAACCGGATTATCATCCGAAAGGGCAAAATTAAGGGTGATTTTACGTCCGCCGGCCTGGTAAAATTTTTGACCATATTCAGCGATCTGGCTAAAATCCCAGCAGCTAATGGGGATCAGTTTTTTGCGGACATCGACATCCGTTGTATGTATTGAAAACTGGAGCTGAAAAAACATGGGGTAAAGCGACTGCTTAATCTCCAGCAGTTCGTTAAAAAACGAGCCGGTACTGTTTGGCGCAATAGTAGAGATACAGGGCATTATTCCCAGGGCGTTGTAACGTTTCGGGAGGTTCTCTAAAACTTCAAGAACACTCTGATTAAATGACGGTTCTCCCATCCGGGCGAACTGGATTTTCCATTTTTTAACGGGGACAGTATTTGAACCAAACCGTTCACTAACCAGGTAATCCAGCTGGAACCAGAGCTCATCGGTTGACAGTTTTCCCTTGTACTGGATACCGGCGTCGCAGATGGGGCATGTTACCGGGCAGCCGTAGAGGGTTGAGATGATATTTACCCATTTATCTTCACGGGGGATGGGGGGCTGCAACGATTCAACGAACTCAATCCGTTTCCCCTCACTGTTTTCGGCGATATAGACAATTGCCAGGTCTTCGCGTCCCTGTTTCGCTACCAGTTTCATCGTTTTTATTTCGTCACTTCGTTATAGATTTTCATTGCAGCACGGATGCCGTCACCCACGGATATTCCAACCTGGCGGTAGAGGTCATTTTTAACATCACCGACAAGGAACAGACGGTCAGCCTCCACCAGTTCTTTTACCCTGTTTCCTAGTAATTTTTCAATCAGCTCCAGGTTCGGAACTCGTCCAATTGCAAGAATAAGAAAATCCGGCTGTTCATTCCAGACCCTGTTGTTGTCTCTCAGGTTCAAAGTAAGCTTATCGTCAATAGAGATAACTTTTTCCACCAATGTTGATTCGAAATAGGAAATATTGGAGTTCTTTTCTGAACGATCCCAGAGCAGGGGCAGACATTTAACACTTTTACCACGGTTATAAATTTGAACCGTGTTGTTTCTACTAAGGTTTAAAGCGTAATCAAAAGCGGCATCACCAGCCCCGATAATGGATACAAGTTTATTACTTTTATCCATTATCGGAACGATATCGTAATAAGCCTTTTTACCAAGGATTTTATCCAGTCCCGGGATAGATATTTTATGTGGTTTTGTGCCGGTCGCAAGCACAAGATATTTGCATTCGATCTCCGATTTATCGGATCTGATTAAGAACGAAGTATTCTTGTGATCTACAAAATCAACTCTTTCGAATCGAGGATTTGCACCTGTTTCAGAAAGTTGTTTATAAAACAGATCGATCAGTTTCGAACCGGTTATACCCTTCGGGAAGCCTGGATAATTCTCAACCAGGTTGGCATTGTGCAATAAACCACCGATCCTGTTTTCCTCGAACAGGATCGTATTGATGTTATATCGTTTAAGTTGAATCGCAGCGGCAATTCCCGATGGTCCTCCCCCGATAACAACAACTTCACAGGATTCCATCAGGGTTGCTCCATGGTGGAAATAATCTCGCTGGTGAAGGGAAGCCTTGCGAAACCGTGGGATAGATTTAATAAAGTAGCTTTATGGTGTTCGAAGTTATATGTAGCGGTTGCGTCAGGTAGAAAGAACACTTCAAATCCGTTGATAAATGCCGACCTTGCTGTTGTTTCGCAGCAGAGATGGGTCATCACACCGGAAATAACAACCTGTTTTACACCACCGTTTTTTAGCTCATCTTTAAGGTTTGTATTATAAAACGCGTCATACTGTGATTTGATTATAATATTTTCAGCAATCGGTTCGAGTTCAGCAGTAAGTTCAGATTCCGGGGTATTTCCCCTGATCAGGTCAGCCCACCAGTTTTTCATCTGCGCTGCATTTTCGTCCGTATTAATATGCCTGGTAAAAAACAGGGGGCGGTTTTGTGATTTGACTACTTCTACAAGTTTTAAAATTCTATTAATAATTGCGGAAACACTGGGAATAAAAGCGTGGGACGATTCTTCACAGAAATACCTTTGCATATCGAGGACAATCAGAGCTGCTTTGCTCGCATCAAACATACCTGGATTAAAACGCCTGCTGATTCCAGCTTCAGTCAGCAGGTTTTCCAGGTCAGACTCTTTAATAGATAAATAGTTTTCTTTCATTAGAATCTACGGAATGGTATTTGCGGAATCAGTCCCAGGATTTTTCCAGCCGGTTCTTACCTTTTCCTTTCGCCCTGTAGAGGGCATCGTCTGCGGCCTGGAGAAGAGCTTTCGGATTTGCGTATTGTGAATCTGGAAAATATGTTGCCCCGAGCGAGATGGTCACTGTCCTGATTGGTTCAACACGGAAGGAAAAGTCCTTGCAGAACTGGAATTCTTCAATACTTTCTCTCAGTCTTTCACCAACAAACAGGATACCCTCTCGTGTAGTTTCAGGAAACAGCACAACAAATTCTTCACCGCCATACCGTGCCGCCGTATCCGCTTTTCTTAATGTTTCCCTGATTAATTGTCCAATGTCGTGAAGCACTGCATCCCCGACCAGGTGACCATAGTCATCATTAATATTTTTAAAATCATCAATATCAAACATCAGGCAACCGAGATGAGTCCTATACCGTTTTGAACGCTGGAATTCCATCTCGAATAACTCATCAAAATGATGACGGTTATATAATCCTGTTAGTCCATCACTTATAGCCCTGCGCCATAGTTCTTTATTCTGTGCTTCCAGTTCACGATGCGTCTTCAGTCGCTGATAGTAACGCAGAGTTCGTTCTATCCTTAATTCAAATTCGTCCACTTTAAATGGGCGGGTGACGATATCGTCAGCACCCAGTGAGAGAACTTTAACTCCAATGTCACCACCAAACGAGGTCATTATAATCACGGGCAGGTCAGGACGCAGCTTTTTTATCTCTTGCAGCAGGGCAATACCATCCATCCGGGGCATACGGACATCGGAGATAACAAGATCCACCTCCTGCTTTCCCAGTATTTCCATCGCCTCAATACCATCTTCAGCCTCGAACAACTGGTAGCTGCCGTTCTGTTCGAGAACCTCCATAAACGCGCGTCGGACATCTTCCTCGTCATCAACGACAAGAAGTCTGTAATGGCTATCACTGTTTTCCATCATCTCAAATTTATCAACTGCCACGTCTATGTACCTCGTCACTGTTTTCGATACAACGATGCTGCCTGGTGTGCGGCACGAATTGGATCAGGCAGACGGTAACGGCTGGTTAGTCTTAATATCCATTCGACAGCGCTCTGGAAGTTTATCTTATGCCCGGGTGAAATCCAAACCGGCGATACACCTGATCTTGTGCGTAAAATATTTCCGATCTGTTCCCCATTATCCAGGCAGGGTTCAGATGATCCCCTCTCTATTCCTGGTTCGACACAAGATCCAATCAATCGCCTTTTGGCGCACCCAATACTGATACAACCGGTTTCTACACCAAGGTGGCTGGCAATTCCCAATCTTCTCGGGTGGGCATAACCATGACCATCTACAATCAACATATCGGGTTTATGTGGTAATAAATCCAATGTTTTAAGAAGAACCGGCATCTCCCTGAAAGACAAATACCCGGGAATATAAGGAAAAGTCTCAGGGCTTGTACAATTAGCGGCATGAATTTTTTCCAATTTAATATTGTTTTCGCTGGTTTTTTTACTTTCGAAAAGGACCACAGAACCAATCATCAGCGTTTTATTTTTACTGATAGACGCATCAACACCGGCGATCCATCTTACACTATTAATCGAAAGATTCCCATTAAGTGAAACTTTATCTGCAAGTTCCAATTGGATGGATCTCGCCTCGTTTACAGTAGTTTTCTCATTATGGTTAATTTTGCCGCTGGAATTCATAGACGATTATACGTCCTGATATTATAAGATTCAATGAGGATTTCCTTTTGCCAGTAAAATCGTTGATCGAATCAGAAAGCCAAGATGTAAAATAATGAAAATATTTCTGGTAAGAAGTTTATCTTTAAGGCGAAAAGTTTTACAGTGTTTCCAGAATTTTCTGGAGTTCGTTGATACGGAATGGTTTTGGAAGCAAACCGGTAGCACCTTTTTCCTTGAATTCCATATCAAGTGTTTCCCTGTCAGATCCGCTGATTATATAGATTGGAAGTTCGGGTGCATGCTTACGAAGTTCTTCCAGGGTTTCCAGTCCGTCCATACCGGGCATATAGAGGTCGAGAAAAACAGCTTTGTAGAGGTCCGGGTTAGTACTGATTTGTTCGACGGCTATCTCACCATTTTCCACGGCGTCACATGAATGACCAAAAATATCAAGCATTTCTTTCAATGTATCGCGAATAGCTTCTTCGTCATCAACAATCAGTAATTGTTGTTCAGCCATTTGAACATCTTTCAAGTAATAATCCTAAACCGCACCTTCGCAAATATCAGCAGCAATCGTACGAAATTTAACCATTAAAATCAAGAAAAGCATCCATAACGATTGAATGCCCTAATTTAACAGAGCCAGTAAACAAGAAAAATTATGATATTAGATTGACAATACAAAATAATCCAACTGCTTAAGATCAGGTAATTGTAACAGGTTTAGATTTGCGAATAATCAATTTCACACAACCACCTCATTTCGCAACTCCCCTACAAGGTCACACTCAACAGAAACGGAATCTCCAGGCTTCAATTTAGTGACACCCTTTGGTGTTCCTGTGGAAACGATATCGCCACTTTTTAACTGGATATTCGAAGCAATAGCTGCCAACAACTCCCCGGCAGGCCAGAGCCAATCTTTAGTATTACCCTCCTGGCAGGTATTACCGTTAAGAATAGTCTTAAATTGGATATTATCCAGGTTAATACCATCGTGCATCAATGTTATCGCAGGACCACAGGGGCAGAATGTTCTTTTCCCCTTTGCTACAAACCAGGGTTTCCCCGATTCCTTCAATTTATTCTGTTTAGCCCGGTCAGTAATATCATTTACTAGAGTAATCCCCAATACTGCTTTTTCCGCTTCTGATGGATCAATATTCCCACTGATATCTTTCCCGATCACCAATGCAATCTCGCCCTCCAGCTCAGTCCTCTCAGGGTTTTCACCGACTACAATTTTTTCATCATTTGCGATCAGCGAGCTTCTCGGTTTTGAAAAAAGGATCGGTTCGGATGGGATTGGATTATTCAGTTCTTTCGCATGCTCGGCATAACTTCGGCCAACACAGACTATGTCGCCATTTCTCAAAGGAACGTCGAATATTAAATCTTTGTTATCTATAGCGATTGCCTTATTGAGATTAGATTTAAGATATTCAATGACCTCGAAAGGATCTTTCTGCAGAAAAATCAAATCCAGTGAAACGACTCCTGCTGTTAAAAACCGGTTGTTATCAGCGTACTCCTTTAATAATGCTGTAATGTTATAAACACTGCCACCATTGGTTTCCAGGGCAGGTATAGAATAATCCTTTTCCTTTCGAATCATCATTAAACGCATGGTATTTCCCTTGATCTTATATTTGTGTCCGTGAATATAAATAACGAATTTAGAATTTCCTCTATCTAATTCAAGTCTTCTACCAATTGACAGTTCGATCACTTATTGTTATTATAAAAAATCACACGAGGATTAAGATGATCGACTAGTACCCCATATCACATTAATAATTAATCAGCTCGTTGCTTCCGAGCAACACAATCTATTTCTCATGGGGATAGTCATGTCGTCTCAAATCATTTTATCAAATCTTTCCTTTTCCTATTCCAGCGCTATTGATGTTCTCAAGGATGTTAACATTAAGTTGACTCCCGGTTGGACAGGTGTCATTGGTAATAACGGAAGTGGTAAAACTACACTTCTACGTATCCTGGCTAAAGAAATTAACGCTAATAATATGATATCTTACATCCCGGATGATCCAATAATCCAGTATTGTCCTCAAAGAGTAGACAAGTTAACTGAGATCATTGAAACTTTTTCCGGGTGCTGGGACGGGAACGCTTTACGTTTGATGGGTGAACTGCGGCTGATGCCAGAGGAATTAACTAAATGGAATCAACTGTCACCGGGTGAGCGAAAACGGTGGCAAATTGCCGCCGCACTATACAAACAACCTGACCTGTTTCTCCTTGATGAACCAACAAATCATCTCGACAGGAATGCAAAGAATCTCCTCAATGAAGCATTGAATCGTTACAAGGGAATTGGTGTACTGGTGTCACACGACCGTGATCTCCTTGATTTCCAGACAAATTCAACTGTGCGAATTCTTCCAGGAGGGAAGGTTAGCCAATACAGTTTACCATACAGCAAAGCAAGAGAGGTATGGCTGGGAGAAGAATCCAGAATTAAAAATTCACGTGAACAATTGAGGTCTGAACAACGCAAATTAAAGCGTCGTTTAGATACAGCCCGACGGTCTCGTGAAAAAGCTGAGTCTTCAATGATTACCGGAAAGAGGTCTAAAGGTATTCACGATACGGACGCACGAAGCATGGCTGCTAAGGGTAGAGTAATAAATGCTGAACAAAAACTCGGGCGTGAAGTTACAGTCTTGAAGGGGAAACTGGAACGTAAACAGGAGGCTGTGGACAACATTCATATTGAAAAGGAGATCGGCCGGTCAGTATTTGTTCTCGAGGAGATATCACCAAAGCCGGAGCTTGTCTGGCTCAAAAATGAGAAACTTTATGCCGGAGATAAACTCCTGGTTAAAGATGTGGATGTTCTTATTAATCGTGAAAGTCGTATTCGCCTGGATGGTCTTAACGGCAGCGGTAAAACGACATTAATACAGACACTTATTGAAGTATCGAATCTGCCTGATGATCGAATTCTTTTCCTCCCGCAGGAATTATCCTCAGGACAGATCAGTAAAATGCTGAAGGAGTTAGAGCTCTTACCCCCCAAAGTTAAAGGGCGGTTAATGCAGATAGTCGCGGCGCTGGGAGTACCACCTGAACGGATTATGGCTACCGATATACCATCGCCCGGGGAAGCACGTAAACTCTATCTTGCAATGGGATTATCAAAGCAAGCCTGGTTATTGATGTTGGATGAGCCGACAAATCATCTTGATCTTCCGAGTATTGAGAGGTTGGAAGAGGCTTTTCTACAGTATTCGGGCGCACTTCTTCTAGTGAGCCATGATGACAGGTTCGCACTAACTTTAACAAATGAAATATGGACGATCGAGAATCAGAAACTGACCATAGTTTAGTAAGTATAACTGAATATCTTGTTGTAACATCATTCCCGTATTGACGTCTATAAATCAACTGTGCATTGACCGGAAGAATAAAAGTATTTAGTTTGGCAACTCATGAATAATTCAGATAAAGACAACAGGCGCTGGATAGGTTTAATTGTATTTGCAGTAGCAGCTGGTTTTACTTTCGCATTTGGGAGGCTATTGCTGGCTCCTGGTATAGGTCCTTCAGCGGCGGCGTCATGGGCGGCTGAGGCAATTGATGCAGGAAGTGGCTCATCGGCTGTTTACGCCCCCTATTTTCGCCTGTTCTGTGGTTTAATAGGCGTATTTATCCCAGATGGCAATGTTGCATCAGTACTGAATTACCTGACGTTAACAGGCCATTCTCTAATGTCTGGATTTGCAGCGGTCTTATTTCTGCTCCTATTTACGTCATCGAATATATGGGCAGCACCGATGCTGGCAGCATGGGGGGGGATAATAGTTGGTTTGAGCCGTTATCTGCTGGCATCGTCATTAATGGTAAATCCAGCAACATTTTCCCTGTTGTTTATTGTATTATCCGCCATCTATTTAGTCCGCGTATTTCAAAACAGGAAGGCAGATAAATTATTAAGTTTAATCAAAATGTCAAGCCTTTTTATCGGTTTGGCAATTGCTTTCCATCTTGCAGCTCTTATTGTACTACCAGCATATCTTGTTCTCTTATTACTCCTTGATTCTGAGGGTAAATTCAAAATATTTGTTACAGGTTTGGTTGGACTTACTATCCCTGTTCTGGGTTTTATCCTTCCAATGGAAACGTCAATTTTTAACACAACAGGATTATTAACAGCAGCGCCGGGTTTACCGTCAACCGGTGGCTTATCCCAACTTGGTAGTTCATTTTTATATTCATTAACGCCCGTGGGTGCTGTAATAGCTCTATGGGGAATTGTATCAATTTTCAGGATTAATCTTAAAAATGTAATTGTATTAATTACAATAATTATTGGAATAATAGCTGCCGCAATTGTATTACCAGAAGGACAAGAATTTGCCGCGATTCTCATATCCTTAATCACTGCAGCCCTGGTCGTACTTGGAATTATTGATCTTTTGAGGCGATTTCCGGGTGGTGTTGGATTTGGTTTATGGATTTTTATTCCATTTATCTGGTGGTACCACGGAACAGCCCTCTCAAGGTCAAGTGAAACTATTTGGGAAACGCATGTAAGCAACACCATTCGAACAGTCCGCTTGAACTCACTGGTATTATCGGTAGATGATGAACTGATCAACGCCCCATACAGTTACCTGCGAAAAGCGAAGACCATGCGACCGGATGTTTTCCTGGTTAACCCGGTTAGACTAGGGAAACCGTCCTATCTCGATTATCTGCAGGAAACATATCCCAAACGAATTGATCAGGTGAATGAATCATTCGAGTCTCTCTATGAAGCTGTTGGCAATAAAAATATCCCAATCAATGAGAAAAATGCTGCCAGGGACTCGTTCCTTGTGGATCTGATAAAACACGGAGTAAAATACGATGGAGTATTAGTATCTCCAGGCTATACACCGCCGATAATGGATTATACGTTTGTCCCGGAAGGGCTGTTTGTCCGGCTGCTTCCGGAAAACGCTGATGCCTACCCGTTCCATTTCTCCGGATTAAATATGGATCCAATAATCCTGGATCCTGAAGCACCGCTGCTGAAACAGAGGCTGGTGGCAATGTATCCCATGATGTTCACATCTCGTGGGTCATGGATGCTGAAAAAGCAGTTCACCGCCGAAGGGATCGAATATATCCGCTGGGCTTTAAAAATAGACCCGGATTATATTCCGGCAAAACTGGTCGCGAAAGACTATGGAATAAAAGGTCCGCCGCAATCTCTTGGAAAATAAAGGCCATCCAGTATTACTTGAATTATCCTGCAAAATCTCTTTTCAAAAACCTCAAGTGCTCTCGTAACTCCGATATGTGTTAATTATTGATAATAAAACAAATACTCATATTTCTTAACACGATGAGTTAGTGAAATTGATTGTTTTTCTTGAGATAGAATTAAAGTTTAAGGTTCAAAATGCCGATAGGAGGAGTGAATCACCGGAGCCCTTTCCCCAGGCCTTTCGGAAGATTCAGTACTAAAAGTAAATCCCGCAGCATGGCCGCTCACCGTGCCGCGGGATTTCTCGTTTGTTAGAGTAAATAGTTGGGTTTATAAAAGAATCATCGATGCACCACCTGTCTTTATCTACGTTCATTTTCCCCCTATACTTACTACTCGGAGAGGAGAGTCATGTTTTGTTGCTAAGTCATTGCCTCATCTCTAATTTGAAGCCTTTATTTTTATATAGTTGAACTATACGGTATCATTGGATGGAAGATGGAAAAGGCACAGAAGATAGTATTTCAGGCAATTGATCAAGTAAACTTGATGCGTAAACAGGATGACAAGTTGCAAAAGGAGGAGAATTTTAAACTGTCCGGTGAGGATGGTGTCCTGGATTCCCTGGGATTGGTTAACCTGATTGTAGCAATAGAAGAGGCTGCGGAAGATATTTACGATTTAGAGATTACGTTGGCGCAGGATGCAACTTTTTCCATGAATAACGCGTTTTCATCAGTAGGGATGTTGATTAAGACAGTTAATGACCTTGTGACGGAGGGGGAATGAGTAGCGAGCAATATCGTATGCTTCTCCTGTCAGATTTTAACCTTGAAAATCTCGCCGCCTTGATCGAGCAGGACGGGAGTCTTCCTGATATTGATCCTCTGCTTGGACCATATGGGCAGGCGTGCCCTGTACTACTTGATGAAAACCACGATACCTGGGAGCAGGATCCGGACTATCTTCTCTGCTGGACTAAACCCGAAAATGTTATCGGCTCATTCAATAATCTTCAATCAGGATCACCTGTTTCGATCGATGAATTACTGAACGAAGTGGATGGTTTTATTTCACAAATCCGTCTCGCAAGTCAGAAAGTAAAAGCAGTATTTCTTCCCACCTGGACACAACCTCCATATTCAAGGGGTATGGGAATGCTGGATTTCCATCCGGATAATGATAATCCGGGTGTTGCATTTGCCCTTCAGAAGATGAACTTACACCTTGCTGAAAAACTGGCTGGTCTTAGCAATGTTTATCTCCTGGATGCCCAGAGGTGGATTTCCCTTGGTGGATCTAAGGGTTGGAATCCGGGCTTATGGTATATGGCCAAGATCGCCTTTGGAAACAATGTATTCATTGAAGCGATAAAAGATATAAAAGCCGCCATCAGGGGCATTGAAGGTACTGCAAGAAAGCTGATTATCCTTGACCTGGATGATACATTATGGGGTGGGATTGTTGGGGACGCAGGCTGGGAAAACCTAGTGCTTGGTGGTCATGATCCGATGGGAGAAGCCTTTGTTCATTTTCAACAAAGGTTAAAAGCTATCACACAACGGGGAGTGGTACTTGGTATAGTCAGTAAAAACGAATCAGAAGTTGCGCTCGAGGCAATTGATAAACACCCAGAGATGGTTCTTAAAAGAGATGATTTTGCCGGCTGGAGAATTAACTGGGAAGATAAGGCTGCGAATATAGTTTCACTGGTTGAAGAATTAAACCTGGGCCTGCAGTCAGCGGTCTTTATTGATGATAATCCAGCTGAAAGAGCTCGTGTAGCGGAGATGCTTCCGGAAGTAATTGTTCCCGACTGGCCAAAAGATCCGATGAAGTATGTATCAAAATTTGAATCATTGGCATTATTCGATTTACCATCCCTCAGTAAAGAAGATCGTGAACGTACCGCATCATACACTGCCGAGCGGAAACGCACGGAATTAAGAGAAAAAGTGACTTCACCTGAGGAATGGCTGGCATCGATGGAGGTGACAGCACAGGTTGAAGAGTATAATGATGCTAATTTAGCCCGGATTGTTCAGTTGATAAATAAAACAAACCAGATGAACCTGACTACCAGGCGATTAACTGAGAATGAACTACTCGAATGGTTAAACAATTCGGACCTCAATCGTCAACTGTGGTCAGTTAGGGTATCAGATAAATTTGGTGATTCGGGCTTAACCGGGATTATCAGTGTAGAAGTTGACGGGACGAATGCCAAAGTTGTTGATTTTATCCTGAGCTGCAGGGTGTTTGGACGGAAGATTGAAGATGTTTTGTTTTCTGTTGCCGGTAAAAATGCAGGCGATGCAGGAGCAAAAGAGGTAAACGCGGAGTATCTTGAAACGAAGAAAAATCGTCCCTGTTTAAGATTCCTGGAAAATTCTGGACTTGAGCGATTGAATAATATTTTCAGTTGGAATTTATCAAAAGAATTCCCGGTTCCC
Organism: bacterium; assembly: GCA_028278125.1. The sequence continues at coordinate 14,620 of JANQEY010000333.1, forward strand.
GGATATATAGAGGTTGTTCAGTGAAAAACCTGGAAACATCAGCAAATAGTAATGTCTGCAAGATAGACTTCTTTGGTGAAGATGCTTCGTTTGACCATATCGGAGTGGCTGTTGTTTCGTTAAAAGGAACCAGGTTGGATGGACTCGAAGGTGTAGAAGATCCAACTCAGAAAGTTTCAGTCGCGTTTGCTGAAATTCATGGTCTCCCTGTAGAATTTATAGAACCGAGAACAGATGACGCTCCTGTCAGGAAAAACCTGGAGAACGGGCAAGCCCTGGTTCATCTCTGTTTTAATGTTCCCGATATTAACAGTGCGTTAGAAAAAGCACGAAAATACAGGTTCCATCCCATAACAAAACCGGTTCCCGCACCTGCGTTCGGAGGGAACAACATCATCTGGTTGTACCACAAGGTTTTCGGGCTCTTCGAACTGGTAGAGGTAAAAGGTGAATAAACTTTCCCGCCTGGTTCATAAAATGACCGGTGGACATCTGCGCGGTTCGAAAAAGCTCCTTCGTGAAAAAACCAGCCCCCTGATGAAAAAAATTCACCAACCCTTTAATGCTGATGATCTAAAAAAAGAAATTGAATCAAATCTGCCTGATGAGTGGGATATCCTCTTTGTTCATAGTTCGATTGATGAGATGAACCAGGTATTTTCTGGTGAACCGGGTGAAATTTTAGCCATGCTGGAATCTTTGACTGGTGAAAAAAGAACACTCGCAATGCCGGCTTTTTTCTTCGGTGGCGAAGATGGTGACATGGTCAGCTGGTACAGGAACAGTCCCGTTTTTAAATCAAAACGAACACCAAGCCAGATGGGATTAATAACTGAATTCTTCAGGCGTCAAAAAGGGGTTAAACGCAGTTTACATCCGACACATAGTATATGTGCCTTTGGACCCCATGCAGAAGAATTAACCCGGGACCACCACTTAGCCGGAACAACCTTCGGGAAAAACACGCCATACGATTTGATGGCGAAGTACAGGACAAAGATTCTCGGAATAGGTACTTTCTACGATCAAATTCTTACACAGATCCACCATTGTGAAGATTTACTGGGTGAAAAGTTTCCTGCTCCACATATAATGGAAGAAATCCCGGTAAAACTGATTGATATCGACAAGACAGAACACGACTTCGTTTACAGGAAACGAGAATTCGAAAAGAAAAAAGACATCTCGCTTTTGGGTAAGTGGATGGGTAAAAAGATGAAGGTCTGGAGATTTCACGGTGTGCCCATGTTTTTAACAGAAGCGAAAGCTGTCACCGACACTTTGCTGACAGCGGCCGAACGAAATAAAACACTATATTCGATAAAGATTGACTAGAACTCGATTTTATTTGATACCAGATACGGACTAGGTACGATGCTGACAAAGTTAATAAAAGTTCAGAAGCTTTTAAGAAATCCTTCCCAGGTATATATCGTAAGCAAAAACGCTTACAACAGTCCATTTTCTGTTCTTCCAGACCTAGAACACCTCAAGGCTTCAATGTCCTGGCTGTCTACAGCACAGGATAACAGCGGAAGCGCCGGTTTTTCTGCTGCGTATAACCTTGTCAGGGGCTGGGAGCCGCCATATCCTGAAACTACCGGATACATTATTCCAAACCTGATCGAATGGGCGAAAGTCAGTGGAGATAATTCTAGTCTCGATCGCGCGTTTAAAGCTACAGATTGGGAAGTTGAAGTCCAATTTCCTGATGGTGGTGTTCGCGCGGGATATGGACTTAGAAATGAATACGCGGTATTTAATACAGGTCAAGTTATCCTGGGATTGTTGGCAGCCTACAGGGAAAATGAGAATAAGAAATTCCTTGATGCCGCGGTAAAAGCCGCAGACTGGCTGCTGGGTGTTCAGGACGATGATGGAAAATGGACGAAATTCGCTTACCACGAAATACCACATGTTTATTATACAAGGGTATCATGGCCTGTTCTGGAAGTATATGAAGCAACAGGTGAGGAGAAATACCTGGAGGCAGGTAAGAAACATATAGAATGGACTCTTGATCAGCTTAAAGATGGCTGGACACCACTGATGAGTTTTGACTATAACAAACCGCCCTTTACACACACTGTAGCCTATACTCTCCGTGGATTACTGGAAGCATCAAAACTACTTAAAAATTCCACGGGAACAGATGCATATAAAAAAGCACTGGAATTAAGTAGAATAATTGCGGATAAGTATGAAAAACTGGGATTTGTATCTAATCAAAAGAATAAATATATGCCAGCCAGGCTTGGAAAGAATTGGGAATCGACGGATCGAAGTACATGTTTAACCGGTAACGCACAACTGGCGATAGTATTCTACAAATTATATGAAAAAGAAGCTGATCCGCTTTTCCTGACTACAGCCAATAATCTTGTTGACGATGTAAAAAGATCGCAGGCAGTTAAATCAGTGAATGAATGTTTACGGGGAGCGGTCCCCGGATCCTGGCCGGTGTGGGGAAATTACCTGACGTACAGTTATCCAAACTGGGCGGCTAACTTCTTCGCTGAAGCGTTAATGCTTAAGATCAAAATAATGCGGAAAGAATAACGGGCGATCTTTTTTTATTGAATATGTTAGCCTATTTTAACAATATGATTAAAAAGAATGTCTATACTGGAGAATAGTTATCAGGTATTCCTTTAAAGTACACGGGCTCGATTGTTCAGAAGAGGTTGCCCTGTTAAAAAAGGCACTGTTGCCACTGGTTAAAGACGAAGAGAAACTCGTTTTTGATGTTCTTCGGGCTAAAATGTCTGTTATCACTGACGATAAGGGTGTCTCTTCGAATTCAATAATTAAGGGGATTTCAACCGTCGGGATGAAGGCTGAAGTCTGGGAAGAGAGCCAGAAGAACCAGAATGCTAAGGGCAAGCTGGATAAGTTTAAAGTATTAACAGGTTTGTCTGCGTTATTTGTCGCGACTGGTTTTATAATACACACATTTTCCAGTAGTTTCTTAAACGCTTTAATATCTTCTGAGGAACCTCTTTCCTGGTACATAATACTGCCTTATTCGCTGGCGATTCTCACTGGCGGATGGAATATAGCACCCAAGGCCTGGTATGCTTTAAAGAACCTGCGACCGGATATGAACCTGCTGATGACTATAGCGGTTATTGGCGCGGTTATACTCGGCGAATGGTTTGAGGCAGCCAGCGTGACCTTCCTCTTTTGCCTCGCTCTTTACCTTGAATCATGGAGTGTAAGCCGTGCCAGGAATGCCATCGAATCATTAATGAATTTGTCGCCAGAAAAAGCCAACGTTATTGATCCGGAGACGAATTCCTCAACTTCAGTGCTCGTTGAAGATGTGCTGATAAATTCCCATGTGAGTGTTCGTCCGGGAGAACGTTTTCCTCTCGATGGGACAATAATATCCGGTGAATCATCCGTTAACCAATCTCCCATCACAGGTGAATCGGTTCCCGTTGATAAAAAAACGGGTGATGATGTTTATGCCGGGACTATCAATGGAGATGGCCATGTAGTATTCAAGACCACTTCATTATCAGATGATACAACTATCGCTCGAATAATCAGGCTTGTTGAAGATGCGCAGTCGCACCGGGCGGAAAGTGAAAGATGGATTGATAAATTTGCCCGGATCTATACCCCGGGAATGCTGGGGCTGGCTCTTCTTATTTTTACTATACCATCTCTATTCCTGGGAGGAAACTGGTTAACCTGGGGTTACCGCGCCCTGGTATTCCTTGTGATAGGCTGTCCCTGCGCCCTGGTTATCTCAATTCCTGTTTCGATCGTAGCAGGAATAGCTTCTGCCGCGATAAAGGGAGTACTGATAAAGGGTGGGGTATACCTTGAACTACCATCTCGATTAAAGGCTTTCGCATTTGATAAAACCGGCACCTTGACAACCGGTAAACCTCAAGTCCAGAAGCTGTTACCTCTTAATGGTACAGATGAAAACGAGCTGCTGAAATTGGCTGCACAGGTTGAGGCGGGTAATATTCATCCCTTCGCTGAAGCATTAATCAATGAAGCCGAAAACCGAAGTCTGGAAATAAATGTCGCTGAGTCCGTTCGAATTGTACCCGGTAAAGGTGCTGAGGGGATCATAACTGGAAGCTTGATAAAAGTTGGTAGCGTAAAATGGCTGCAATCAGAACAGGAGGATCAATTCAACCAGATCGCAGATTCCGTTGCCCGGTTCGAACAGGAAGGACATTCACTAATCGCTGTTTGGAATGAAAACAATATAATGGGTTTAATTGGTCTGAAGGATACAGTTCGTCCGGAAGCGGAAGGGGCAATAAGTGATTTAAAAACAGCAGGGATTGAACACCTTGTATTATTAAGCGGTGATCGAAGTAATATCACCCGGCAAATTGGGATAAAAGCCGGTTTCGACGAAATCTACCCGGAATTACTTCCCGAAGAGAAACAGGAGAAGGTCAAACAATTAAAAACGACCTATGACGGTATCAGCATGGTTGGTGATGGGATAAATGACGCACCCGCCATGGCGGCATCATCCCTGGGAATAGCAATGGGCGCGATGGGGACTGATACTGCCATTGAAACATCTGATATAGCCTTGATGACTGACGATCTTTCGCGCATACCATGGTTGATTCTTCACTCACGTAGAACGCTGAATATAATTGCCGAGAATATTACTATCGCCCTCGGACTAAAACTTGTTTTTATGGTATTAGCCGCAATGGGATACGCCACACTCTGGATGGCGATCATGGCTGATATGGGAGCATCACTGATAGTTATATTCAACAGTTTGCGTCTTTTGAAATCATAGTTTTTCGAAAAGAATGATTAAACCAAGAGTCGCAATTGTTTCCCCACTTCTATAAATTGTCTCTATGAATAATACTCCTGATGAATACTATACCCTTGCCAAAACGGATGAGTACCGAGTGAAGGTAAAGGGTAGTGTCTTTTTCGCAATTGCCTCACCGGTTGATGACAGGGAGGACGCTGAAAATCTGCTCCAGAAATGGCGTAAAACCTATTATGATTCAACTCATATAGGTTGGGCATACCGCCTGGCGCCACCGCCCGGTGGAGAGATACGTTATGATGACGATGGTGAACCACACGGTACAACGGGAATGCCAATTTTTAAATCGATTGAGGGTGCAGATCTCTGGGGTGTTTTGGTTGGCGTAGTAAGATGGTATGGTGGAACCAAGCTGGGAACAGGTGGATTAGCGAGAGCCTATGGTGGAGCGGCAACTGAGGCAATTAAGCTGATTAAAAGAAAAAAGATAGAAATCAGGAGTACATTAAGGATTAAAATAAACAGCGATCTTATTGGAATTGTATATTCACTGGCTGATAAATCTGGTGCGAAACTGGACGCGCCGGAATATATTGGAGATGGAATCGGAATAGACGCACATGTACTTCTTTCAAAGGTAAAATCATTTTCTGAGGATATTCGTGAATCGACGGCGGGTGAAGCCGTTATCGAGATCCTGGCATGAATATAGATCTACTAATAATCATCACTGTAATTCTGCTCAGTGCTTTCTTTTCCGGCACTGAAACAGCTTTTACGGCAACACGTTTGCTTACGCTGGAAGTTTATAACAGGCATAAAAGACGTGGTGCATCCTCAGCGTCATGGTTTTATAAACGCCCGAATACTTTTTTCACAACCACCCTGGTGGGTAATAATCTTGTAGCAGTCATTTACAGTTCAGTTTTTGCATTATACCTGAAACGTATTGGTGTCCCAGTCGAAATTATTGTTGTTATCAGCCCGGTGATCCTGCTGTTGTTCGGTGAAATAATCCCGAAATCAATGGCGAGATACCGTCCCGAAAAATGGGCTCTCTGGTCTGCAGGATTCCTGTTAACCGGTTATTACCTGATGTACCCGATAATATTTATCGCCCGGAAATCGAGTAGTGTTTTACTGAGTATTTTTGGATTAAAAGATACATCTAAAACTGAACGAATTTCAGCAACTGACCTCCGCCTCACCTGGCGTGAACTTGGTAAATCCGGGGTTGTTGATAAATCTGAAGCAGAGATGCTTGACCGTCTGATGGACCTACGGACTACGAGGTTAAGCGAAATAATGACTCCCAGGATCCAAATTAAAGGGCTGCCCATCTCAACGTCTCTTGAAGAAGTAAATTCGTATATCCAGTCAACCGGTCATTCAAGAATTCCAATCTATGAAGATGATCTTGATCATATAATTGGAATTCTCCATGCCCGAGACTTGTTTTTTGAGCCGGAAAACATCAAAGAGATGATGAAACCAGCCGCCTATTACCCCGAACTGATGCCTGCTGTCAGGTTGATCGAACGGTTCCGCAGGGGTGGAGCGGGTATGATAGTAGTTGTTGATGAACATGGCGGGACGGCGGGAATTGTAACCCTTGAGGATCTTCTTGAAACAATTGTTGGTGAAATAGATGATGAATATGATCGCAAGGAGGTATGGGGGAGAGAGGTTGCGAAAAACGCCTACCTTGTCTCCGGTGATACTAAATTAGATCTGATTCAGGAAAGATTGAATATCAGTTTTCCACCTGGAGATTATACAACCATCGGAGGTTTGATAATAAACCATCTTGGCGAGATCCCTGCCGAAGGTGTTCAACTGGAACTTGATGAAGTTTACTGTAGAGTTGCATCAGCAACTGACAACAGGATTAAAAAGGTTCTTGTGAGAAAAAAGAAAAGGGATTTAAAGATCCAATAAATCATATTACATTAGTATAACGGCTATATTTCGAAATAACTCCGCTCCCCGCGATTTCGACATAAACTAACTTTGAGGTTGATGATGTTTCAGAGTCGAATTTCCAGCAACGTTCTACCCATCCCTATTTTGGTTCTTTTTTTGATCTGCTTAATGATCGGTACAGGTTGTGATGAGGGCACTGTTACTCCACCTTCTCCACCATTACCCATCGAAATAGGATCTTTGCTTGCTGAAACGGGGAGTGAGTCGAGCATTGGCGAGTCCTGTAAGGCCGGGATTCAGGTTGCTGTAGAAGAGATTACTGAATATATCGATGACAATGATTTGAACAGGGAACTGGTCGTTTATTATGAAGACACAACGAGCGATTCAACTACAGCACTGGCAAAACTTGAGTCGCTGGCAAGTGGTTTAGTCTCCTTTGTAATCGGTCCAACCCTGGATGAATCGGTGGGTACTATCAGCCCCTGGGCTGCACAGAATGAGGTGCTCCTTCTAAGTCCCTCCAGTGTTGGTATCCAGTACGCCATTGAAGATGATAACATTTACAGGTTCGCGCCCACTGATCTTCAACAGTCAAAGGCGCTGGCAGCTCTTCTCGAACATGACGGGATAGAAGCAGTCGTAACATTTGCTAGTGATGATGAATGGGCGGACAATTTACTGGAATCTCTTGAAAGTAACTTTACTAATCGTGGTGGCGTTATCCACAGTGAAATCAGGTACGACAACGATCTGCCCATAGATTCTACATATCTGGATTCACTTGAGGATAAGCTGGATGAAGCCGATGAAATCTATTCAGATTCATCTATAGCTGTCTGCTTTTTTGAACGGGATGATCTTAAAACAGCGGATTTTTTCGATAAAGCAAAAGACGCCTATGTGATCAACGTAGCACCCTGGTATGGAAGTGAAGGTTCGGTTCGAAATCAGTATCTTGAACAGGATGTAAACCTGGGTTCTACGGCAGTCACTCTTGGTGGATTTCCCTGTCCAGTTTTCTCACAGCAATCACATGAAGAATCCGAAATTGTTCACAAGATCAGGTTAAAACTTGATGGTACTGATCCATCCGCATATGCCCTGGCGGCGTATGATGCCGTATGGGTAGCATTTAAAACTTACGAGGGACTTGGTGTGACAAATCCCGGGTTCGCTGATCTGAAATCCACTTTCCTGGATACTGTCAACAGCTATATCGGTGAAACGGGTTCGACAGCACTCGATCAAGCGGGTGATCGGCTAAATGGTGATTTTGATTTCTGGAAAATCAGGCAGATGCCCGACGCATTTCCTGTAGCTTATGAATGGTACAAGTTCGCGACATATCTGAGTGTACAGGATCATATTCATATTATCCCTGAGTAGTTAATACAAACTATATCTCCCGGACGGATATTGGAGGAATATTGAGAGCGGTATTCTTGACTGTTTTTCTTGTCTTCGTTACAGCAATAACCGTTTATCCTGCTGAAAAAGAAAAAGAAATTGCCGGTTCTCTAAACCTGTTTGGTGAAATCCGTCTTGAGTCGATCTATGATAACACACTGGTTGAGCAGGGTGACTGGCTTCTTTATGTCCCGCCAGGGCCTGGAGAGAACAATGATGTATTCCTTATGTCAATCAGGCACAGTAGAATCGGAATCAAGTTTGATAATCTAGATCTATCAACAAGATTTAAAATAAGGGGATTAATAGAATCTGACTTTGCCGGTGGTTTTCCTAATAGCGATGTTGCCGTAACTGAACCTAATCCTCGTCTTCGCAGAGCATGGTTTGAGATTTACCGGGAGAACTGGCAGCTCAGGTCAGGCCAGGATTGGGCGTTAAATTCCGGTCCGTTCCCCTCTACTACCAACTATATGCTTGGTGCTGCCATGGGTAACCTGTGGATTATGTCGCCGCAAATTCGTTTTACACATAACCTGTTACTATTTAAATACTCGGTAAGTATCAACCGCCCTGTCGCGGGAAATTACAAGTACAATGATATAAACCAGTCAGATAGGGACCCTATCGGTCATGGTGAGTTGACAGGAAAACCCTGGTTCATGGGAAGGTTGTGGTTGAAGCTGAAAGGACTTGATCTCTCGATATCGAGCCATTATGGCGAGGAAGAAATACGAGACATTATGGGTAAACTCTATTCCCGCAGCAGTAAATCCATCAATGGCGATATTTTACTGAAAAACGCAAATGCCGTTGTGACCGTTAAGGGTTTCTATGGCGAGAATCTTGACACGTTTTATGGTGGAATAATGCAGGGTTATATTTCCGATATGAATAGTGTGGAAAATGTTGTCTCTACCGGTGGCTGGACGGAGTTACAAATATTTCCGATAAGAAACTGGAAGATGTGTATTGGGGGAGGATTTGAACGGATTCTGAATGATGAACCAATCGATTTAATGCGAACGCTCAACGACTGGCGTTATATTAATATTGGTTACTCACCTGGGGATGATCTTCTCTTCAAACTTGAAGGTGATTATCTCAAGACCCACTGTCATGATCAGAAAAGTCGTGATAATTTTCGAATTCACTTCGTTTCCAGTTATTCCTTTAACCTGATAGTTGGTCACAACTGATCTGTATTAATCATTCATTTAATAATGTTCCAAAAGAAAAGGCGGGCTAAGCCCGCCTTTTGCAGTCTGCCTTGAGATCGTTCTCGACAATTATCCGCACCCCGTGTTAGTGCCGCAATGCCGGCAGACATAACAGGCACCGCTCCGCATCATTATCATGCCGCAATTCGGACAAGGAGGAGCATCGGTTTGGTCGTTGAACACAAGTACGCCCTGGACATCCGCTTCCTGTACAATTCTTGTGGCCTCCTCAACAACCTGGTCTCCGTTATTCGTACCGTTGCCTACGTCCCCATCTGAGCCATTTTCTTGTTCATGTTCAGTCGGTTCCTGTTCAGCTACGTTGTTATCGGATGAGTCATCCTCCTCATCTTCGCCAGCATCGCTGACGGGGAAACCGTTCATGCCATGTTCCTCAGGTGGCAGGAATTTCAGAGCAAGCCAACGGAAGATGTAATCCATCACTGAATTTGCAATCGGGATATCTTCGTTATTGGTATATCCACTCGGTTCAAAACGGGTGTGCATAAATTTTCTGATTAATACTTTTAAAGGAACACCATATTGCAAGGAAATACTTATAGCCGTCGCGAATGAATCCATCAGTCCACTGACAACCGAACCCTGCTTGGACATGACAATAAATATTTCACCGGGCATTCCATTTTCATACAGGCCAACAGTTATGTAGCCCTCGTTACCGCCCACAGAAAACTTGTGGGTAATAGCCTGGCGTTCATCAGGAAGTTTTATCCTGCGAACACGATGCGTCGTTCTTTCGCCGGTTTCTTCCTCAGCTTCTTTCAGGGCTGTCATCAATGGCTGGTTGATTTTGCAGCCGTCCCGGTAAATAGCTATCGCTTTCAGCCCCATCTGCCATGCGGCAAGATAGGTGTTATAAACATCCTTGGTTGAAACATTATTGGGCATATTGACTGTTTTGGAAATCGCGCCTGATAGGAAAGGCTGCACTGCCTGCATCATACGGACATGACCCATATAATGAATGGAACGAACACCCTTGTCCGGCTTGAGTGCGCAGTCGAAAACAGGCAGGTGCTGATCAAGCATCCCGGGAGCACCCTCGATTGTACTGTTTTCACTGATGTATTCAACTATCCTGTTAATCTGCTCTTCGTCATAGCCAAGGCGGCTAAGGGCTGTAGGCACGGTCTGGTTGACTATGGTTAAGGTTCCGCCTCCAACCAGTTTTTTGAATTTTATCAGCTGCAGATCCGGTTCAATACCAGTTGTATCAGCATCCATCATAAAACTGATTGTACCAGTCGGAGCCAGAACAGTTACCTGCGCGTTTCTGTAACCGTGTTTCTCACCAAGGTTAAGCATTTCGTCATAGACGTCCTTCGCCTCTTCCGTCATGTATTCCGGGACCAGCGTCGCGTCAATGTTTACCAGTGAATCCGCGTGTTTGTTCATAACACGGAGGAATGGTTTACGATTTCTTGTGTATCCTCTAAATGGTTTTATATAAGAGGCAATTTCCGCACTGGTGCGATACGCTTCACCATGCATCAACGCGGTAATTGTCGCGGCATAGGCACGACCCTCGTCTGAATCATAGGGTACGCCCCGGCTCATCAACAACGCGCCGAGGTTGGTATACCCGAGACCAAGCGGACGATACTCATGGCTGTTTTTCTGGATTTTTTTTGTAGGATAGGCGGCATTGTCAACGATTATCTCCTGCGCGAGAATTATTATCCTCACTGCGGCACGAAATGCCTTAACGTCAAATTCTCCGTCTTTATCAACAAACTTCAGGAGGTTCAATGAAGCAAGGTTACATGCTGAATCATCCAGGAACATGTATTCACTGCAGGGATTCGAGGCATTAATCGGATCTGAGTTTGGACATGTATGCCAATCGTTGATAGTAGTATGGAATTGAACACCGGGATCACCACTTTCCCATGCGGACTGGCTGATCTTAAGCAGCATATCTCGTGCGTTATATGTTTTGACCGGGTCACCTGTTGTGACCATCCGTGTAGACCACTCATCATCCTGGACAACCTGCATCATGAACTCGTTAGGTACCCGGACACTGTGGTTGGCATTCTGGAAGAAGATGGAAGCGTAAGCTTCTCCATTGAGATCCGGATCATATCCCTGTTTTATCAACGCATGGGCTTTTTTCTCTTCCTTGGATTTACAATCGATGAACTCTTCTATATCAGGATGGTCGACGTTGAGGATAACCATTTTTGCGGCACGACGTGTTTTGCCCCCGGATTTTATCACGCCGGCAAAAGCATCGTATCCCTTCATGAAGCTGACAGGGCCGGAGGCAATACCTCCGCCACTCATTCCTTCATATGAACT
>JANQEY010000150.1 GCA_028278125.1 bacterium
CCGTCAGGCGGGTGACTTTCTCTTACGCGCCTTAGAGAAAGTCACCAAAGAGAAGCGCGTCCCCGGTCGCTTGTCCTCCCTGCGGTCGGATGCCTTCATCCGGCTAACAGTTTTCTGGCGGTACGCCTCCATGTGACAGTCGCTCCGGACTCCTGTCCTCTCGCGACACTAATACCTCCCTGTATGTCGTCCACTCACGCCCTCGGCTCAATTCGCCTCCCTGCGAATTGACCTGGAAAACTGCTATCCGATTCAGCAAGCTCCAAGGGATTTTAAAAGCGGTTGTCTATGGTTTTTCGTTATCATTTATGATTTGTCACTTGTAACTTTCTTATCTCCGTGTTCTCAGTGTCCTCTGTGGTTAATAGTTATTTGAAAACTTCCAGGTTAAGTTCGGAAGGTTCACCCAGCCACGAGGCATGATCAGTATGATCTTCCAGATCATTGCCGGTGACACCATGTACCAGGATAGCCAACCCGTTTCTGTTCGACTCCAGCCAGTCGATGATCGCGTCGAATTGCGAAGCTGTGAATTGAAGCTGGCAACTCCAGTGTGGATGCGGACCGACCTTTTTTCTGTGTACCCTGCCCATGGTTATATTGAACTGTTTACTCGCTCCTTCGCATAGTTGCTGTGCCTGCGCCGCTGTTTCCTCACCGAAATAAACATGGGCGTGATAATTAGAATGCGTATTTCCGGGTCTTTTTATCATGAGTCTAATTTGATTATTAATCGCTAATTCTTTGAAATTCAAAATAATAGTTAATCATTCGGGAAATATGTCTCATCTTACTACATTAATTTTAAAGCTTTACCCCGAAGGTACGATAATATCTTTGAATATCCGGTATTTAATCGTACGTAATTATCTGTAATCGGGAGTGAATTCGTTGGATATTGGAATTAAGGATTTTTTTAAAAACTTTCTGCTCTTTTCAATCCTTACCCCGGATGAGTTGAAGTTTATTGTTGATTTCATGGATATCCTTGAATTAGAAGCAGGAGAAGTCCTGTTTAAAGAAGGAGATCCGGGAGATTTCATGTGTATTGTACTGAACGGAGGTCTGGAAGTAATTAAGGAGACTTCATGGAAGGATGAGGCGAAAGTGGTTGCTACCCTGGGGACAGGTAATACCATCGGTGAAATGTCATTGATCGATCATACTCCCCGTTCCGCAACCGTTCGTGCTGTCACGAATTCCCGTCTGGCGGGATTGAGCCAGAGGGTGTTTGACACGATAATGAATGATAAACCCAGAATAGGGGTCAAGGTACTTAAAGGACTGGCAATGACACTCAGTGAAAACCTGCGTGATACTTCAGGCCGGCTGGCCGATGAAATGGCAAGTTGATGATAAATATTATTTAAGAATTCAGAATAATCAAAGAATAAAAAACTTGATAATGTAAAAGAAAAGGGATCAAATTTTCCTGACTTCCTTCAATTCCTATAAAGAGGCAAAGTAAGTCTCCTGACGTTTTCGAAATTCGTTATCAGGTAAATTCCCCTGAGCGGCGCCTGTATTATCAACCACATGACGTACCTTACGGGTGCCCGGGATGGCACAGGTGACAGCAGGATGTGATACCACATATTTCAGAAAAAACTGTCCCCAGCTATTACAATCATATTCATGCGCCCATTCCGGTAAAGGATTGTCGCCAACCGCTTCAAACAATTTACCCCGGCCAAAGGGTAAATTAACCAGCACGGCGATACCCTTCTCAAGTGCAACAGGCAGCAGCCGTTGTTCGGCATGACGATCGGCTAAAGAATAATTAAGCTGGACAAAATCCAGTTCTTCCGTCTCCATAATTTTCGCCAGTTCATCGTGCTGGTTGTTACGGGAGGTGGAGATGCCGATATAACGGATACGTCCGGATTGCTTCCATTCACGAATCACCGGTAAT